>NZ_JBZQJF010000161.1:0-56155 GCF_059905295.1 Mangrovibacterium sp. | reverse complement strand
GATCTTAGAAATTTTAAATTAATAAACCAGTAAAAGCAATGATTATGAAATTTAAATGGATGTTTGGACTGTTGCTTGTCACAGCAATAGTTGTCGGGGCAGTATCATGTAGCGAGTCGGATGTTTTACCGACTGTCGCGGAAGAACAACTGGAGAGTGCAGCGTTGATTAATCCAACTGCATTAGGAACTTTAGATGATGAGCAGGTACAGATGTTGCTGTTTGTTTTTGAGGAAGAAAAGATGGCGAGGGATGTCTACCGGTATCTTTACGATTTGTGGGGAGCCAATGTCTTTTATAATATTATTCAGAGCGAACAGACTCATAAGGATGCCATGGAACAGTTGCTGATCACTTACGAAATCGATTACACCGATGATGATATTTCGGGTCAGTTCGTGAATGAAACGATTCAGAATCTTTATAATAGTTTGATTGCAGATGGTGAACAATCACTTGTTGCAGCACTCGACGTTGGCATGTATATCGAGGATTTTGATATTGCGGATTTAAGCGATCATTTATCTTCTTTCATCTTTCAGGATGTAGTGACTGTGTTGACAGACTTAATTGAAGGATCGAAGAATCACCTCCGGGCATTTTATAATAATCAAATAACCATTGATCCGGAATACAGCTATACCCCTGAATTTATTTCTGTAGAATTGTACGACGAAATTCTCAGCTCCTCCAATGCTCATGGGAATGCTCATGGCAATTCTGTCAGGTGATTAGGGGAAATTGTTTGTATTGAATGGGGAGTTAATCGACTTTCCGAAGATGGTTAAAAACTTAAGTTAATCAAAGCTGATTGAAAAAAGAGGAGAATTTTGTTCCGAATCAGAGCAAAATTCTTCTTTCCTTTTCGGCTTATGGACAGTGAAAACGCCAAGGCTTGCTTACCCAAGGTTCGCCGGCGTAACCAATACCAATTCGGGGAGTAGCTTCCATCTGTCGCGGAATTTCTCCTTCTTCCAACCATATTCGATCTGATTTTTCAAGATCTTCTCCATAGAAACTTTTGTCAAGCTGAAGCTCACGACCTACTTTCCCTGGGCCATCAAAGCCGTCTATTCCCCTGATTAGTACAGCTGTTCCTTCATCTTCCTTGCCGGTTACAAAGTTTAACATCCAGTGCATGCCGTAGATGAGGTAAACATAGACCTTCCCTCCTTTGTTAAACATCACTTCTGTTCTGGCTGTCCGGCCTTTACTGGTGTGGCAGGCTTTATCTTCCAAGCCACAATAAGCTTCAGTTTCCGTAATTCGATAGCGTTTTATCTGGCCATCAGTAAACTGACGAACTAAATATTGGCCCAGTAAATCCTGAGCTACAATGACGGTATCTCTTTGAAAGAAGGAAGTCTTAATCTTTTTGATACTCGATTAATTATTGATAAGTAAAATGTAATTTATAGATGGCTCGACATTACATGCCTGTCCCTTTTATCATCACCTTTATAGTTTTGAACATAAGTATGATGTCGAGTTTAAGAGACCATTTGTCAATATATTCCATGTCTTGTTTTACCCAGTTGTCAAAATCTCCATTGTTACGACTGCTAACCTGCCAGATACAGGTAATACCAGGGCGTACACTCAACCGGCGGTTTTGCCAGTTTTTGTATTGGTTTACTTCATTTGGTAATGGTGGGCGAGGGCCAACAATCGACATGTCACCATTTAGTACATTCAAAAATTGTGGAAACTCATCCAGAGAATACTTACGCAGAAAACGACCAATCCGGGTGATTCTTGGGTCATAACGCATTTTAAATACAGGGCCATCCTGTTCGTTTTGATCCATTAGGCTTGCTTTTAACGCTTCAGCATTGACCACCATCGTTCGGAATTTCAGGCAAGCAAAACGCCTTCCAAATAAGCCCACGCGTTGTTGGTGAAAGAGAACCGGGCCACCATCGTCAAGTTTGATTGCGATGGCAATAGCCAATAGAAATGGAGAGGCGAGGAGTAACGCAGCCAAGGCTATCAAAATGTCAAATACTCTTTTTATTTTCATTGCCAGATAGTTATCCGGTATATTTCGGAAAACAAATAAGGGATTGTCGTTGAAGATCGTATAGCCTGCTTTAAGCCCGTAGCGCTCGAGTACGATCGGTCGTAAACGGAAGACTACGCCTCGTTCTGCACAGGAAACCATTAGCGGGTTGATTTCTTCATAGTTAATCTTTCCGCGTGCATAGAAGAGCTCATCGATGACCATTTCGTTCATCAGGTTTTCCAGGGAAGTGTTGCTGTTATACACTGTTAATCTATCCTTATAACGGGAAGTTACTTCTTTACTATCAGTCACTAATGCCTTTACCCGATAGCCCCAATCTTTTGTTTGCATCAGATCTTCTACGAAATCAGCAGAACTAGCATCAGCAATTACAAGCAGTTGACGGGTGTTATAGCCTTTGCGGCGCATTAATTGCATAAAGCGGTAGAAAAACGCTTTAAAGCTATATAGTAACACCAGATTAATTGCAGCGAATAAGGTCAAACTGCCTAAATCTATCCATTGGGTATCTAGGTAATAACGGGCTGTAAAGATCAGGCCCGAACTGATAGCAGTCACTTTTAGATAACGGAAGAAAATGTCGTGATAACGATCCTCTCGGCTCATTTGATGGAGGCCGCTGTATTCTATTGCAATCCATGCTGAAAGACTGACTAATAAAAGGTAGAAGTTAAATTCTTTGCTATGGAAA
Source organism: Mangrovibacterium sp. (assembly GCF_059905295.1). NCBI lineage: Bacteria > Pseudomonadati > Bacteroidota > Bacteroidia > Marinilabiliales > Prolixibacteraceae > Mangrovibacterium > Mangrovibacterium sp. Next base: position 53,441 of record NZ_JBZQJF010000161.1, on the reverse strand, counting down.
AGTTCTCGATAAGTTGTGTAATGATACAAGCCGCTAGCTGCGGAAAAGGCGGCTACTGATATCATGGTTTGCATAATTTGGTTAATGCGAGCCAATACCTGTTCACGTTCTTTAAGCATAATCTTTGTTTTCTGTTTTTTCGGGCCTATTCGGCTTTTTGTTAAGCTTTTAGTGATAAAACGGGGTGTAAACGTTGATTGGTTGCTTCGGAAAGCTTAAGCAAGTTACGGCTTTTTTACATTTTGTCAAGCGCTCTCCTTATTTTATTTGTTAAGTGAGCGAAATTTGTTAACAAAAGAGGAGTTAGTTTACTTCTTCATTTTAAACTCATCGACAAAGGAAGTTTTCACACAGCGGAAGCCAATATAGGATTTAGCGCTATCCTGGTATTCAAAACTTCGTGTTCCGTTACGCAGGAAATAGGCAACATCTTTCCACGATCCCCCGCGAATTACTTTTCGCTTCAGAACCGGAGGGTCATCAGGACGGGCATTGTATTCAACAGTTGGGTTGAAGTCACTCATAAACTCGTAACCCGATTCGTGAAAGGCTGAACTTGTCCACTCTGCCACATTACCGGCCATGTCGTACAGACGTTTATTATTTGGGGCATAAGAGCCTACCGGCATGGTTGTAGCTGAATATTTGCTATCAGCCACATAATTTCCTCGTCGGGGCTTAAAATTCGCGATAAAGCAACCCATTTGATTGCGGATGTAATAGTTACCCCAAGGGTATAAATTCCGTTCTACTCCACCGCGAGCTGCATACTCCCATTCTACTTCGGTCGGTAGTCGGTAGTCAAATACATCAACACTATTGATACGGTGCTGGTACTCATTGTATTGTTTTGTTCGCCAGTTGCAGAAAGCAATCGCTTGTTTCCAGGTGACACCTACCAGGGGATAATCGTCGAAGGCCACGTGCCAGAAATACTTTTCGGTCATGGGATCATTGTACGAGTAGGTGAAATCACGCACCCAGCAGAGTGTGTCAGGATATATTGGCGTCGATTCATGAAACACAAAAGAAGTACGGCTGGTAATCGGTTTTACATTACCGTCTATATCGGTTACAGTTCCATTGTACGATTGGGTTTTGAAATTATATCGGTTGGCACTTTTGGCTGCTTGTTTATAATCGACCCACTGGTAGTCGTAAATCAATTTGCGTGCATCAATTCCTCTTTCCCATAACACACGGTTGTCTGGATCCAGGTAAATAGGCTGCAATACTTCCTGAACTTCGGGATTATCCCATTCGATCGGTTCTTCCCAATTAAGATGGGGACTTTCAATGGGGTCACCACGATCAGTTTCAGTTTTCATAAATTCGGGATACTGATCAGCCAGTAACGTACGTGCAATGGAATCGCGAACCCAGTAGACAAACTGACGGTATTCGTTGTTGGTAATTTCGGTTTCATCCATCCAAAAAGCTTCAACCGAAACCCGTTTGGTCTCACCGTGCTCCTGAAAGATTTCATCATCCGGGCCAACAACAATTGTTCCGCGGTCGATATACGACATGCCAAAAGGTACCGGCTCGAAATACGGTTTATTGCCTCCTGTAGCTGCATACTGCGCCAACTCATTTTTCTCGCAGGCAGAAAAAAGAATCAAACAGGCAAGTATGATAAATGAATGACGTAGTTTCATAAAGATAATGTGCACATGCAAGGTTAAAAACGGTAGCTTGAGAGTTATATTGTTATCTATGAACAAAAAAGTAACTTATTTTGGCTGAATTGATCCCTTCTTCTATCCTGTCTTCCGTTTTTGTAGGAGTATAACAGCTAAGCTTTTAAGTGATGTCATTACGACGCATATACTTTAGTCGCAAAGAACTCAGGAAAACTGTGCGACGAAATGAGTATCCGGCTTATTCAAGGACCAACAAAAAAGCCTTCTGCAATTTCTGCAGAAGGCTTTTTATATCATTAACCGGGAATTAGTATTCCCAAAGGTCTTGTTCCCAGTTGAAGATTTTCTGTTCGATACGTTTCGATTCCAACATCGCGTCGCGGCCCGTTAAGTACTGACTGATTGAGCGGTTGTTGTAAACGTTGCTTTCTTTCACAACGTAACTGTTGAAACGACGTTTGATAAACAGGTCGTCGAACGACATGTTATAAGCCGTATTGTGTGTATTCATCACTGCATTGGCTGATAAGATTTCGCGGGCTTCGGGGTAGTAGATCCAGAAGACCTGTCGACGTTGTACATTTTCGTGATTAATATCTTCGTCACGATAATATTCCTGAATCGGGCAAAGGCCGATAATGCGCACATTCATGGTTGATGTTTGCTTATCGAAGAACCATTCCTCCTTCACCTCAATCTGCTTGATTTCTTCAGGCCTAATTTCACCCTGGATCGTTTTATCCTCAAATTCACCGGTTTCCAGGTTACGTACTCGTCGGGTTCGGGTAACAGCACCAAAAGCCTCCTTCACCTGGTCGTAGGTCATCGGAACTTTAAATTCGTCGTCATTTCTGGCATCGTAAGCGGTCAGTAAACCATCTTCAATAGCCTTCAGTAAAAGGTTGATCAGGCTGTTACGGCCTTCCGTTTCTACGGTTGGGTAATACAGCACCTGGTTCATTTTTTCCCGAAGGTCAATGATCCGCCAGATTTTTTTTGACCACATCACATCGGCTTCCCGAACATAAGGAAAAGCCATGGGCCTTTTCTTACTGATGTCAGTCCGCTGAAACGCTCCGTCGACAATCTGTGCCTGCGCTGTTTCGTTCGTGAAGCAAGCTGCACAAATCAGGATTCCCAAGGCTATTATAAGCTTTTTCATCTGTCTTAAATTTAAAATTTCCGTTTCCCGCTTGTCCCGGGTGAACTTCGCATTGCGTTAAAATGCGTTCTTGTTATAAAACTGTTGCCTTGCGGCTATTATTGTCTATCTTATCTTAAAACTAATAGGAGCCAGGTTACGGTCCGTTTTGTCGTCACCGTGAGCCATGATATTATCGAAATAGATAATACTTCCGGGTTGCAGGTTGCCAAATTGTTTCCGCATATCGGCAGTAAACATGTTCGATTTAGATGTCCAGGTGTTATTGAAACCTCCGGCACCGGTAATTGTCACATCAAATTGTGTCACTTTAAATTTCAGGTCGAAGTCGAAGTCGATTAATGCAGCAAAGATTCCTTGCTCTGCCATCAGGTCTTCTTTTTTCAGTACGCCACCGTTTTTCTCAGCAATTTGAGCAACCGGGTCGGGTACGCGTTTTACCCGGAAAACCATTGATCCCATTCGACGGGTTTTACCATCTATCAATGCATCGACGATCACTTGGGTATTTTTACCTCGTAAATCTTCTTTGGTCGGGAAAACATATCGTCCGTCGGCACGTTGTTCAACTCGTCCGTTTGTCATGCTAACTCTCAGGTTTTGTGCCGGTACTCCCGGAACAGATACACTAATCGGATTCGCAATATTCAGGTAGAAAACGTTCATTTTAGTTGGTGAAATGGTAACGCTTGGTTTTCCAACCTGATATTCCTGTTCGAACTTATAGATATTTGTTCCTCCGTCGGGATTTTGAAAATGAATTTCACCATTGTAGGTAAATGTACCTGATTTGGCTGCTTTCACTTCATAGATTCCTTTTCCGTTTTCGATTGGAAGTTCACTCTTCCCAACATATACCGTTGGAGTTTGAGTGGTGTCTTCTGCAGCCAGAAATACACTGGCGCGATAAACATCACCTTCTAATACATAGGATGATTTCGGTATTACGACCGCATTCAGCTTGTTAAATTTGAAAGAGCTTGCATCGATTTGACTATACAGGTAGTTCAACAAGTTGGCTTCTGTATTTTTCACATCGATCTGCATTTTACTCAACAAGGTAATTACGGCAATCATCGGTTTGTGCTCGAAGTTTTGCTCTTCCCATGTCAGGTTCTCTCCACCTTCTTTCATGTTCCGTTTCGGATCAGGTGTAGCCAGTTCCTGTTGGATTGTTGTGCGGATTGGAGCGCCCTCAGCAACCATTCCCGACAAATCGCCGCGTAAGGTAGATAGAGCACTGCGCAACTCCTGACCTCTGCCTAAACGAACCATTAATTCGGATGGTACGTTTAGCTCATCATCTTTCGAGATAAGTAGGGAGTCTCCTTCGTAATTTTGAATGTATGAGCGTCCCGGGTCATACTCATAACCATCAATATCGGCGATTTTCATACCACCACCACGAAGAACCAAGTCTTGTTTAATATCGAAGATTAATTTCTGTACCGAGTCTACTTTACTTTTTACTTCATTCGCTTTATCAAGCCAGGGCTTTACTTTGCTCTGGTTCATTTGGTATGCAGCCTCGAAGGCGGCATACTGCTGACCACTTTTTTTCTCAAGGTTTCCATAGGTCTGCACAAGACTTGAATCAACAACACGAAAGGCATCCAATACTTCGGCAGCGACGTTCATCGCCATCATCGCCAGAAGAACCAGATACATCATGTTGATCATTTTTTGCCTCGCTGTTTCCGGGCAATTCTTTGTTCCCATATACTGGCGTTTTTATTTTTTATAATTCATGGCACCTAGCATATTGCCATAAATCGAATTCAATGCTTCTAAATGTTTGTTTAGTTCTGCTGCGTTCGCTTGGTATTTTTTAACCTCGTCGACAGAACTTTGAATCACTTGATTCATTTGGCCCATTTCAGCAAAGAATTTCTGAGAAGCAGCCAGTTGTTCGTTGGTTCCTTTTAATTGATTGGTATAAGAGGCATTCAAAGCTTCCAGGTTCTCATTTAGTTGAGCCAGTTTGTTACTGTAGCTGCTTGATTTCTCACCCAAGTCACCGAAACCTTGTTCAATGGTTTCTGCTACCTTGTCATAAGAGCTAACCAGTTTTTTACCCGACATGGATAAGACGTTGGTGAACTCTTCGCTCGATAAAGCCATTTTGTTCAGCATCTCGTCGCCTTTTGAGCTTAAACGTTGTGCAGTGTTGGTGTATGATTCAACCAATACATTGACCGATTGGCTGATATTGTTGTTGGCTTTGGTGTTAATTTCAGCAAATGTGTTCATTGATTCAGACGCCGAGTTTAGGTTTTTCACATAAACATCGGTAGCCAATGTCGCTGAACTGATATCGCTGATCGATGAAGCCGTATTACTTAAATCGGTTAATCCCTTTGATACTTTCGACAGTAAGTCGGGAGAAATATCGGCTTGACTCAATAATTTGCTAAAATCATTGTCTTTTACGATTTCCTCATCATCTTCAGCAATATAATCTTCCCGAAGTTCAGGATATACTTTTGACCACTCAGGTAGTTCCATTGGCGGCTCAAAAGCAGAAATAAAGAAGATAAAAGCTTCAGTACAAAGACCGACAATCAAGATTGGTCCTGAGAAAGCCCAGTGCTGCAGTTTAAACAAAGCACCTAGCAATACGACAGAAGCACCAAAATTATACACATAACCAGTAAATACTTTCCAGCGTTTACTATGTAACATTTCACCAAAACTCATATGATCACAATTTAGGGTTTAAAATTCGTTTCCAAAAGATGAACGGACACAGCGGAATCCAATGTATGATTTCACTGAATCCTGGTATTCATAACTTCGTGTAGAGGTTTGCACAAACTCGGCAATATCCTTCCATGATCCACCGCGTATTACTTTACGCTTCATAGCAGGAGGATCATCCGGTTTGGCATTATATTCGAAGTTCGGGTTGAAGTCGTGCATGTACATGTAGGCTGACTCGTCGTAGGCCGTAATTGTCCATTCAGCCACGTTCCCTGACATGTCGTAAAGCCCGAATTTATTAGGATCGTAGGACCCTACTTTCATGGTCGCCATACCACCATCTTCAATATAATTACCTCGCAATGGCTTGAAGTTAGCCAGGAACTTTCCTTTTTCGTTGCGGGTATAGTAGTTACCCCAGGGATACATCGATTCTTCCTTGTCTCCCCGTGCTGCATATTCCCATTCAACTTCAGTAGGCAGACGGTAGTCTTGCAATGGTTGCTCATGTTTGCTTAATAAATATTCGTTGTGCAAACGAGTTCTCCAATGGCAGAATGCTTTGGCCTGTGTCCAGGTTACGCCGACAACCGGATATTCGTCGAATCCGGGGTGCCAGAAATAACGGGTAGCCCAAGGTTCGTTGTACGAATAGGTGAAGTCGCGAATCCAGCAAAGCGTATCGGGGTAAACATTAACCAAATCACTGAACACAAAAGACGAACGGTTCTCAATTGGTTTAGAAGCGCCTGTTTTGTCGTAAACAACACCATGATAACTTTGGGTGTCATAGTCGTAACTGTTGGCACGTTTGGCTGCTTGTTGATAGTCGATCCAGTAATAAGTATAGAATAATTTACGGCTATCGATTTCTTTCTTATTGAAAATCCGGTCGCTTTCGGAATAATACATTGGTTCCAATGCATCCGCATAGTCCGGGTTGTCCCATTCCAGCTTTTCATCCCAGTTCAATCGGGGTGGATCGATTGGGTTGCCGTCGCGATCTTCCGAAGTTAAGAATTCCGGAAACTGCTCACCCAGCAAGGTACGAGCAATTGAGTCGCGGACAAAATTCACAAACTGACGGTATTCATTGTTTGTAATCTCAGTATCGTCCATCCAGAAGGCATCTACTGAAACTGTTTTGGTCGGTGTTGAAGACCAACTTGCATCCTGATCGCTTGGACCAACGTTGAAGCTTCCCCGATGAACGAATGTCATTCCATACGGAGCGGGCTCAAACCATTTTCCTCGCCCTTTGACACCAGTAAGTTCACCATTACTTCCCGATTGATTACAACTAATCATCGACAAGATCAGCAAGGTCATCGAACACAGAGAGAGTATTTTTTTCATAACGATGAGATATGTTGCTAACTTTTACTATTTCTACAAATAACGTACACTCTTATATTTCTTATTTCTTCCCTTCCGGATGGCAAAAGAATAACTCAAAAACAATTCATGCGATCCGGAACTATCAGAACCTAAAGCCGACGTTGTTAAGTCGTAGGCGTAACCAGCTCTTAATCCACTTTGTAACTCAAAACTTAATTTTATAATGAACCCTTCGTTAATTCGGTAACCAATTCCACCCGTAAAACGCTCATTATATGTTATGTCCGCATTTAAATCCATTTGCGAACTTGCCAAATCAGTCCGGTATAAGACTGATGGCTGCAAAATGAATAACGGATTTGGCATCTGAATAGTATATCCTCCGGTAAAATAATAATGCCTGACATAAAAATCGTAAGCATCATCTGAGAACGAAATCTCTGCCTGATTGAGGTGTGTGACTGAAATTCCGGCAAAATAATTCGGCGATTTCAGGTACAAACCCAAACCTACATCGATTGCTACCTGGCTGACATTGTCGGAAGGAAGATAGGAGTCATTAAGATTATAGCTTCCACCGGAAGGGACATCCCACTCTCCGTTGATCGCTTTATTGAAGAAGCCCAATGCAGTTCCTATTCCTAGATCTCCCAAACTGGTCTGAACTAAATACGCATAGTTTAAATTAACCAATGTCGTTTTTTCATAACCTATTTCATCCCGTATGACATTCAGCCCAATACCACTCTTAATACCCCATAGTTCAGTTGACGACTCTGCACTGAACACTTTCGTTTTTGGAGCACCTTCCAATCCACTCCATTGTGTTCTGTTCAGAATCAAGCCTGAAATTGCACGGCTGGTCCCGGCATACCCCGGGTTGTTAGTCAGTTGTGTAAGCTTGTAAAAGCTAAACTGTGGATCCTGCTGCGCAATAGCGGCTAAATTAAATATTATTAACAAAAATGAAAAGCAAAAAAGTTTTTTCATAAATGGGGTCTACTTGCCATTTTTTAGATCGTTGAACAGGCTTTATGAAACCATCCATTATAGCTGTCCGAAACAAAATGATCCGTTATTGCAAAAGCTTGAACGAATTGATTGCTGCGTTTATTTTGCTAATTGGTTTAATTTTCTGATGTTTCTCCACCAACGATCGGGTATTTCGTAGCGGGCAGCTTGGTCGTAGTCATCCTGCGAGCAAGGGACAATATGGTCAGTATCGTCGTTTTGATTATATATTTTCATCCACCAGCGGCCGGTTTTACGGCTTTGGTAAAAGGTAAGCGGCAAGTCTACATCGTCCATCTCGATGATATATTCGCTGAACTCTGTCGGATGTTTTTCCGGATCTTCAGTAACCTTAAAATGAAAACCTTCCAGAAAATGCCAAACAATTTGAGCCATCAGTTTGGAACTCAAGTCCTGGTTGTCCAGGCTCGGGATGAGATTGTAAAAGCCGGCTATCTTCATTTGATCGGCCATGCCTGCATAATGAGCAATTTGGCAAGCTTCTTCGGCATAAAATCCGTTAGGCGATCCAAAATATTGTCCCGGTGCTTCAATTTGGCGAACAGCGTTTAAGTCGAAACTAAGCAAATCGGCACCTCGCATGTAGGGCTCAATTTCATTCATATTATATCTTACCTGCCCAAGTCGTTTGGTGTCGGAGTTGAAATCTGTTACATGATTTAACTCCACGGCATCGGTAAAGTAATTTTGGTAGCCAAGCAGTGTATGCGAAAATAAGTTGGGCTGTTTTTCGAAGATGAAGGTCAGGTAGTTTTCCGAATCGACAGATTTTGTTCCTTTTTGGAAATCCAGCTTCGGATCGATGGTCACCATATTGTAGTACTGCTCCTCAAAAGCTTTAGCTGTTCCCAATGTAAGATCCTGAGAGCCCCCCATAACGACAACAGCAATACCCTGTTCCATGAAATACTGGCAAACGTCCTTTAGTGCAAAATAAGTATCACTGGCTGTTTTTCCGGTTTTCAAATTTCCCAAATCCAATAGTTTGAAACGAGGAGCAATCCGATTTAGCATATAAAGATGTTCGCGGATCCGGTCGGGGGCCAGGCTGCTTCCCGGACTTACCGCGTTTCGGTCTTCCTCGACACCGATTAAAACAATCTTCGCTTTCTCTGGAGCTAGCTTTTCGCTGTTTTTTTCGAGCAGACTGCCCAGTGCATATTTCTTCTGAGCCCATTTGGGCAAGGCATATCCGGCAAAGTCTACGGGGTTCAGGTAGTATTCGAAGTTCATGGAGTTTAGAATTTCAAATTATGAAAGCTCCAATTGCAAATAATGTTGAAAGCTTAATTTGCTTGAATGGTTCCTTCACTGGGTTGATAAAATTAGATTGAAAAACAAACATGAAAATTATTCAATGAAATTACGCTTTTTAACAAAAAAGGCAAACACTTCGGTGTTTGCCTCTTCATTTTATTTTTTTCGGCTTCGCTTTTTGGGTGCCGGCCCCGCTTCAATAATCTTCATACAATCCTCGAGGGTGAGCTTTGCAGCCTCGGTTCCCTTCGCTATTTTGTAGTTTTTCTTTTTATACGAAATGTAAGGTCCCCAGCGCCCTTCCAGGATACGCAGGTCGGGCTCTTCTTCAAATGTTTTGATCAGTGCTTTGCGATCCTTTTCGCGCTTCGCCTCAATCAGTTCAATAGCTCTGGGAAGTTCAACGGAATAAGGATCGTCGACATTCTTCTCGAGTGATACAAATTTTCCGTCGTGTTGCACGTACGGGCCAAACCTACCAATGTTCACCCGAACTTTTTTGCCTTCGTATTCGCCCAGGTCACGTGGAAGTTTAAACAGCTCTAAAGCTTCTTCCAGCGTAATGGTTTCCAGAATTTGTCCCGAACGCAGACTGGCAAACTGAGGTTTTTCTCCTTCTTCGGTTGTTTCGCCTAATTGAGCCAATGGACCATATCGACCAATTTTTACCGAAACAGGGAGGCCTGTTTTGGGATCGTCGCCCAAAAGGCGCTCTCCGTTGGTGCGTTCCGAATTTTCCAGGGCATCTTCAATATGTTCGTGAAACGGTTTGTAGAAATCATCAATTACTTCAGTCCAGATTCGTTTACCATCTGCAATCTCATCAAACTCAACTTCAACATTTGCTGTAAAGCTGTAGTCCATGATTGTGTCGAAATATTTGATCAGGAAATCGTTAACCACCATGCCAATGTCGGTTGGAAACAATTTCGACTTTTCAGCGCCGGTTATTTCCGTCTTTTCTTTTTCGGCCAGTTTCCCGTTTTTCAGGGTCAACATGGTATAGTTTCGTTCAACGCCGGGGCGGTCTTCCTTAACGACATAGCCACGGTTTTGGATTGTAGTAATGGTTGGGGCGTATGTTGAAGGACGTCCAATGCCTTGTTCTTCCAGTTTTTTTACCAGGCTGGCTTCGGTGTAACGCGGTGGCTTTTGACTGAAGCGTTCGGTTGCTTCGATGAAATCAGCGCGGAGAACCTGCTTGGTTTTTACTGGTGGAAGCAGTGTTTTGGATTCGTTGCTCTCGTCTTCATTATCAGTTGATTCGAGATAAACGCGAAGGAAACCGTCAAACTTAATTACTTCACCTGTTGCCTGGAACAGCTCTGATGAGTTAGACAGCTGGATGGAAATGGTTGTGCGTTCCAATTCCGCATCAGCCATTTGCGAAGCGATGGTTCGTTTCCAGATTAGCTCGTACAGGCGTTTTTCCTGCGCTGTTCCCGAAACTTCTTCCTGGTCCATATAGGTTGGGCGGATGGCCTCGTGGGCTTCCTGTGCTCCTTTCGACTTGGTAGTGTACTGACGGAACTTGTGATACTTGGGACCATGCATTTCCAAAATTTTACTTTTGGAGGTGTTGATGGCCAGATCAGACAAGTTGACTGAGTCGGTACGCATGTAGGTAATCTTTCCCGATTCGTAAAGTCGCTGGGCAACCGACATGGTTTGCGATACCGAGAAGCCTAGCTTGCGGCTGGCTTCCTGTTGCAAGGTTGATGTTGTAAAAGGAGCTGCCGGAGTTCGTTTCGATGGTTTCTTTTGAATGTCGGCAATGCTGAACTCAGCAGTGTTGCATTTCTCGAGAAACTTCTGAGCTTCTTCCTTTGTTTGGAAGCGTTTATTCAGTTCTGCTTTTAGTTCAACGGTGTTGCCATTTTCGTCGGGAACGAGGAATACGGCAGTTACCCGGAAAGCAGAAGTTGCTGTAAAGTTGATGATTTCACGCTCCCGCTCAACAATCAGGCGAACTGCGACCGATTGTACACGGCCGGCCGAAAGCGACGGTTTTACTTTTTTCCAAAGTACGGGTGAAACTTCGAAACCCACTAAACGGTCGAGTACACGACGGGCTTGTTGGGCATTTACCAAATTAACATCGATTGGCCGGGGATTATCAACCGCCCGAAGGATAGCTTCTTTGGTAATCTCGTGAAAAACAATTCGTTTTGTTCTTTCCGGTTTCAACTTTAGAACTTCCTGCAAGTGCCAGGCAATGGCTTCTCCCTCGCGGTCCTCATCGGATGCGATCCATACCACTTTGGCATCCTTGGCTAACTTTTTCAGTTCTGTAACAATCTTCTTCTTGTCGGGTGAGACAATGTATTTCGGAAGGTAATTGTTTTCCAGATCAATCCCTGCATCCTTCTTTTCGAGGTCGCGAATGTGCCCCATACTGGATGTTACCAGGAAGTCTTTTCCAAGAAATTTTTCAATTGTTTTAGCTTTGGCGGGAGACTCAACGATGACCAGATTCTCTTGCATAAATATCCTCCAATCGATAAAAATTTCTGCAAATAAAATAAATGTCGGGCGATCCTCAAATTTTAAATCAACAAAAATTGCGGCTTTATATCTTTGAAAATGATTATTTTATTCGTCTTTTAGTGCTTTTAGTGCACCTGCTGAAGGGCTATATACCAACAGGAATTCAGTTGGTTGGTGTCTTTAGCCGCAATGTTGATGATTGATGAATCGGACCTTTTATTGGTGATTTTATTCGCGATGCTTTTCCTTGGTATCTTAACACGGGAAATAATAGTTTTATTCCTTTCGTTATATTTGTCGCTCATTCTTCAATTGATTATTCATGAAAAAATCGAAGACCGGATATCGAAAATATATCATTATTTTCTGGAGTATTTTCGCAATTGGTGTGCTTGGTGTCGTAACCATGTTCTACCGGATTGCCGAGGGTAAAATGGGAGAGATGCCATCTTTTAAGGATTTGGAGAATCCACAGAGCTTACTCGCTTCAGAAGTAATTTCGAGAGATAATGTAACCATTGGCCGTTATTTTCGAGAAAACCGCTCCTACGTCAATTACGACCAGTTGCCCGATAACCTGGTGAATGCTTTGCTGGCGACCGAAGATGTTCGTTTTTACGATCACTCCGGAATTGATCTGCGTGGCTTGTTCCGGGTGTTGAAAGGTGTGTTAACCGGCAATAGCAGCAGTGGTGGTGGTAGTACTTTGAGCCAGCAGTTGGCCAAGATGCTTTTCCCGCGGGTGAACATGGAAAGTAAACTCGACCTGGTATTCCGGAAGTTTAAAGAGTGGGTGATTGCTGTTAAGTTGGAGAAAAGCTATACCAAGGAAGAAATCATCACCATGTATTTAAATAAGTACGACTTCCTGAATTTGGCTGTAGGTGTTAAATCAGCTGCTCGTATTTACTTCAACACGGTGCCCGACTCTTTACGTACCGAGCAGTCGGCCATGTTGGTGGGAATGGCTAAAAACTCGGCGCTTTTCAACCCGGTTCGTCGTCCCGAACTGACCAAAGAACGCCGCAATGTGGTGTTGACACAGATGTGTCGTTACGGCTATCTAACCCAAGCAGAATGCGATTCGCTTGCTGCATTGCCGATGAAACTGGAATTTACCCGCGAAGATTTTAAAGAAGGCTTGGCGCCTTATTTCCGTGAATACCTGCGAGTAACCATGGGAGCGAGCAAGCCCGACCGTTCGAAATATGCCTCGTGGCAAACGACCAAGTTTAAAGAAGACTCGGTTGCCTGGGAAACAAATCCGTTGTATGGTTGGTGTAAAAAGAATTTCAAACCCGATGGCAGTAATTACGATTTGTATGAAGACGGCCTTCGCATTTACACGACACTCGATTCGCGAATGCAGCGTTATGCCGAAGAAGCCGTAACCGAACACTTAAGCCTCGATTTGCAGCCGGCCTTTAACAAGCACCTGAAAACTTTGCGGAACCCGCCTTTCTCGGATGATATGAGTGATGAGGATGTTGACCACCTGCTAAACTTGTCGATGCGACAGAGCGAGCGTTATCGTGTGTTGCGTCTGGAAGGCTTAAATGCGAAAGAAATTAAAGAGAACTTCAATAAGAAGGTGGAAATGTCGGTTTTCTCGTGGAAAGGGGATATTGATACGATCATGACACCGATGGATTCCATTAAATATTATTTGAGCTACCTTCGCTCATCGATTATGGCGATGGACATTCCCACGGGACAGGTGCGTGCTTATGTTGGCGGACCCGATTATCGCCATTTCATGTATGATATGGTGCTGGGAGGTAAGCGGCAGGTCGGTTCTACCGTGAAGCCGTTCTTATACACCCTGGCGATGCAAAACGGCTTATCGCCTTGTACAAAGGTTCCTAATGTGAAGCAGCAATTCATCCTGCCCGACGGTACGGTGTGGGAAGCTAAAAATTCAGGCGAGTCGGAATACGAAGGAAAGATGGTGACCCTGAAGTGGGGACTGGCCAATTCTGTTAATGAGATATCGGCTTGGGTGATGAAGCAGTTTAACCCGAAATCGGTTGTTGATGTGATGAAAAAGATGGGGATCTACAGCTATATTGACCCTGTGCCGTCGATGTTCCTGGGGACATCGGATATCTCGCTTTATGAAATGGTTGGTGCCTACGGAACCTTTGGCAACAAGGGTGTTTTCACCCGACCTTATTTTGTTACCCGAATCGAGGATAAATATGGTAATGTTATTGCCACCTTCCTGCCCGAGAAACACGATGCGATTGACGAAAAAACCGCTTACCTGATGATTAACCTGTTGCAGGGAGTGGTGAATAACGGTACGGCAACACGCTTGCGCTGGCACCCGGTTTACGGGAAAATAGAAGGACAAATTGGTGGGAAAACCGGTACTACCCAAAATCACTCCGATGGTTGGTTTATGGGGGTAACGCCTCAGCTGGTAGCTGGTGTGTGGACCGGTGGCGATCTGCGAAGCATTCGTTTCGACAATATTCGCCTTGGACAGGGTGCTAACATGGCACTGCCTATCTGGGGCCGGTTTATGAAGAAGGTGTATGCTGATAAAACACTGGAGTACACGCCTGATCATGAGTTTGAAAAGCCGATGAACTTCATCATGAACCTGGACTGCGACGAGCAAAACGATTCGGGGGAGAAACCAGCCGAATTTGAAGACTTCTTCTAAACGTTCAGAATAGAATAAAATATGCGAAGGCCGTTCCTATTGGGATGGCCTTTTTGTTGCACTGAATTTTACAGGGGTGGTGATTGGGGGTAGACCAATAAATCGATTTTGGGCCATGAAATAACATAAATTAGGGCTTCTACCATTTGTAGAATGGTCGCCGGAGACGGTTTGAGGCTTCAACAAACGGTAGAACGTTCTCCGCAGTTGCTTTGATCAATCTACGGATTGTAGAAGGTTCCCGGCAGTTGCTGTGGTAATTCTACGGATTGTAGAAGGTTCCCGGCAGTTGCTGTGGTAATTCTACGAATTGTAGAATCTATTTTTTCGTAAAAATAAAGGCCACCCGTCGTCTACAGGTGGCCTTGGGAGTTTATCGGATCATCTTTTCTTAGTCGATCAGGAAGCGTTTGGTGATATCGCTGTAGTTTTCGATGCGTCGGTCGCGCAGGAAGGGCCAAATGCGGCGTACATCTTCCGAGCGGGCCAAATCCACATCTACCAGTAGGTTTTCCTCTTCCATGCTACTGCTGTTAGCCAGAACTTCACCTTGCGGACCTGCCACAAAGCTGTTTCCCCAGAATTGAATGCCGGCTGAGGAGCCCGACGGATCTTCTTCGTGGCCTACGCGGTTCACACTAATAACCGGAATACCATTGGCTACAGCATGCGAGCGCTGAATGGTGATCCATGCATTTTGCTGGCGGCTTTGCTCGTCATTGGTATCGCGAGGGTCCCAACCAATAGCTGTGGGGTAAATCAGCATTTCGGCACCGGACATAGCCATCAGGCGGGCCGCTTCAGGATACCATTGGTCCCAGCAAACCAGAACGCCCAGTTTGCCAACTGATGTTTGAATGGGTTGAAAGCCCATATCGCCAGGCGTGAAATAGAATTTCTCGTAGAAGCCCGGATCATCGGGAATATGCATTTTTCGGTATTTTCCGGCTATGGATCCGTCTTTTTCAAACACCACAGCTGTATTGTGGTACAAGCCCGGAGCGCGCTTTTCGAATAATGAGCTTACCAAAACGATCTTGTGCTGTTTGGCCAGTTCGCCGTAAAAGTCGGTTGAAGGGCCGGGGATGGTCTCGGCCAGGTCGAAGATATCCACATCCTCTGTTTGGCAGAAATAAAGACTGTTATGCAGTTCTTGCAGCACAATTAGTTCTGCGCCTTGTTCTGCGCATTTAGCAATGTTTTGAGCCAGCTTGGCTTTGTTGTCTTCAATGACTGATGTGTTGCTTTGTTGGATTAAACCAACCCGGATTTCTTTTTTTGCCATCATTTTTCGTTTAAATAACATCTTCAGGAAACTGCATGCTTATACAGTGGATAGAACCATGTTGTTTAATCAGCGGCACACTGTTAATGGGGACTATCTCGCGATCGGGGAACAACGACTGAATCACTCTCACAGCTTCTTCATCCTGTGTTACTCCATATACAGGAAACAAAACAGCGCCATTAATGATTAAAAAATTGGCATAAGTTGCCGGCAGCCGCTGTCCGTCTTCATCATATATCGCGTCAGGAAAAGGTAGTGCTACAAGTTTGAACGGCTTGTTATGCTGGTCCGTCAACATTTGAAGTTGCTCTTCCATCTTCTGTAACGCTTCAAAGTGTAAATCTGTTTCGTCTTCACATTTGACATAGGCTATTGTATCTTCCGAACAAAAACGCGCTAGTGTATCAATGTGGCTATCGGTATCGTCTCCTTCCAGAAAACCGTGATCGAGCCAAAGTACTTTTTCAGCATAAAATACCTTTTCCAGGAAAAATTCGATTTCGGCTTTGCTCAGATGCTCGTTGCGATTCTTAGAGAGTAGACATTCGCTGGTTGTCAACAGAACGCCTTCGTTGTTGCTTTCAACGGCCCCTCCTTCGAAGGTGAAATACGAGTAATCGAGCAGTGGGATGCCTTCCTTAAAGGCGCGGTTCTCGAAAAGGGTTGGATTGATTTGATTATCGTCGCATGCTGCGAATTTCATCCCCCAACCGTTGAAGCGGAAATTCATCAGTGCCGGCTTCCCCTTTTCAATCAGCGTAAGGGCTCCGTGGTCGCGTGCCCAGGTATCGTTAAGTGGCATCTCGTGAATGAGCAGGCGATCATTCTTTTCCCGAAGTAACTCAGGTAAAAGTGACTTGTTGCGGCATACCACCAGCAATTTCTCATGCTTCAGAATTGCAAGGGCCATCTGCTCGTATACCGGAACAACCTCGTCCATTATGTCGTACCAATCGGTTTCACAATCGGGCCAGGTGAGTTGTACGCCACTTTGGCGAACCCATTCAGCCGGTAAATAATTTCCTTCAGTTTTCATGCTCCAAAAATATGCAAAAAGCAACTAGTTGGTTGTGTTTAAAGTTAATCGGGAATTAATTTATTTAGAAAATACACCTTGTCAACTATAAATAATTTTGATTTAAACTTATAGTTTCATAACTTGAGTACAGTAGTATTCACTCAATCAGAATTTATAACCTTAAATTAATTAGTGTATGAAAACAGTAAAAAAAACATTTGCATTGCTGTTAGTTGCTGTACTATTGTCTAGTTGCTACGGTAGTTTTAAATTGACTCGCTCATTATGGGATTGGAATGGAACAGTCGGAAGTAAGTTTGTAAATGAATTGGTATTTCTTGCTTTTGTAATCGTGCCGGTGTATCAGGTTGCAACTTTTGTTGATGCTGTTGTTCTTAATACAATCGAGTTTTGGGGCGGAAGCAATCCAATGTCGATGAAAGAAGGTGAAAAAGAGCAGAAAGTTGTTGTAATTGACGGTAAAAAGTACCGACTGACTGCCGAAAAGGACAAAATGACTATTGAAGATCTGCAGAACGCGAAGAACAAGACTGAGATGATTTTCAACGAAGAAGATAGCAGCTGGTACCTGGTAAAAGGTAAAAAACTACAAAAATTGGTTAACGTTGAAGTGCAGGATGGCAAAGTAATTTCTTATCACATGTTCTATCCAGATGGAAGTGTGCAGGAAGTTAAGCCTGGATTCGACCCGGTTGCTGTTCAACAAGATGTGGAAACAAATATGACTTATGCACTGCAGTAAATAAGTCAGCGACAGATATCAAAAGGGCTGTTTCTTCGGAAGCAGCTTTTTTTGTATCAGAAGAAAAAACAAAGGCTCCGAAATTTCGGAGCCTTTGTTGCTTATGCAGCTGTATTTGTAAAAACTTTTTTTAGAATTTCGGGATGGGTTTCCGCGAAATTTTCAAAACACCATTTGGTTAAGTCATCCAGTTCTTCGGGTTTCTCGGCCCATTTAATGCACTTGGTCAATTCTTTTCGGAACAGGTCTTTGCTAAAACTAACCTTTGGCAGGATCACTTTTGCATATTCATTCATGGTTTGAACGTTTTATTTTTTTAATTGTGGTTGTTTAAAGTTAAGGTAGGAAAAACGAATATCCAAACCGGAGATCGGCTCTTAACAAAGTTTAACCGGATACTACCATTCGTTCACTTTTTAATGCTTTGTACTTCAGTCTACTCCTCCGGTTAACATTTTTCCTTGTTTAAAAACATCTAATTTTTTAGTCAGGTCAAAGAAAATCTACTCCAATTAAATACCGTTTACAACATGATTAACAAAGGTTGAAATCTTTTGGTCAAGTGTTCCTTCCTCGCCAAGTGCTTTAACAAAGGCACTTCCAATAATTGCGCCTTGTGCATATTGACAGGCATTATCAAAAGTCTCTTTGTTTGAGATTCCAAAGCCGATTAGTCTCGGGTTGTTCAGGTTCATATTCTTGATGCGCTCAAAATAGTCGAGGTGGAAATCGGCTACGCTGCTCTTTGCTCCGGTTGTTGATGAGCTTGAAACCATGTAAATGAAACCATGCGATGCTTCATCGATCTCCTTCAAGCGCTTTTCACTGGTTTGTGGCGTAATAAGCAGAATATTGTGCAGGTTGTGACGCGCGAACACTTCACGGTAGTTATCGTGATATTCATTCAGTGGAAGGTCGGGAAGAATTAATCCGTCAATGCCCACTTCTGCACATTTGTGACAAAATTCCTCTATTCCAAACTGAAGAACCGGGTTAAGATAGCCCATCAAAATGAGCGGGATATTCACTTTTTCGCGAATCCCTTTAAGTTGCTCAAATAGCCTGGCAATCGTCATCCCGTTTTTTAATGCGACAAGGCTGCTTTGCTGAATTACCGGTCCGTCGGCAACAGGATCTGAGAAAGGCATCCCGATCTCGATCAAATCCACCCCATTTGCTGCCAGCTTCTCGATGATTGAAACGGTATCATCTAGCTGAGGATAGCCAGCTGTAAAATAAACTGAAAGGATATTTCCCTTGTTATCTTGAAATAGTTGATTGATTCTGTTTTTCATGATATTGATTTTATCAGTAGCCAAAATAATTTAAATAGGTCTCCATGTCTTTATCACCGCGCCCCGAAAGGTTAATAACATTGATATCTTCCGGTTTCAAGTCGATTTTTTTCAATGCCGCCAAAGCATGAGCCGACTCCAGTGCCGGAATGATTCCTTCCAGTTGGGTTAATTCAAGAGCTGAATCCAGAACTTCTTCGTCGGTTGCCCACAGGTATTTGGCTCGTTTGGTCGCATGCAGGTTGGCGTGCATAGGTCCAATTCCGGGATAGTCGAGACCAGCTGAAATAGAGTAAGGCTCAATAATCTGGCCATCCTGAGTTTGCATTACATAGGAACGGGAGCTGTGTAAAACACCTGGTTTTCCGAGGGTTAATGTTGCGGCTGTTTCTTCGGTGTCAACTCCTTTTCCGGCTGCTTCAACACCAATTAATTCAACGCTTTCATTATCCAGGAAATGGTAAAATGCACCAGCTGCATTACTCCCGCCACCTACACAGGCGATTACCCTGGTTGGTAACTCACGGCCCATTTGCTCATCGAGCTGCCACTTTATTTCTTCGCTGATTACCGATTGAAAGCGGGCAACCATATCCGGATAAGGGTGTGGCCCCACAACCGATCCGATAATATAATGCGTATCTACCGGATTGTTGATCCAGTCGCGCATGGCTTCGTTTGTGGCATCTTTCAGTGTTTTATTGCCCGATTCAGCAGCAATAACTTCAGCGCCTAGCATACGCATTTTTTTTACGTTTGGTGCCTGACGCTGTACGTCCAAAGCTCCCATGTAAACGATACATTTCATATTCATCAGGGCACAGACCGTTGCCGTAGCTACACCGTGCTGGCCCGCTCCTGTTTCCGCAATGATTCTTGTTTTTCCCAATGCCTTGGCCAGCAAAATCTGGCCGATCGTGTTATTCACCTTGTGCGAACCGGTATGGTTCAGGTCCTCACGCTTAAGGAAAATATTAGTTTGATATTTTTCAGACATCCGGCGCGCGTAATATAGCGGTGAGGGACGTCCAACGTAATGTTTTAGCAGGTTGATGAAATCCTGACGGAAATTGTAGGAGTTAATAATCTCCATGTATTTTTCCTGTAACTCTTCAATGTTTGGGTGCATCATCTCGGGTATGAATGCTCCTCCAAACTCTCCGTAGTATCCTTTTCGGTTAACTTGATAGCTCATATTGTGTTTTTTAATTTCTAATTTGATGAATAAATGCAGTCACTTTTTCTGTGTCTTTTAGTGCAGGTTTCATTTCGAAACCACTATTGATATCTGCAGCATAAAGCTGCGGCATGTTGAGGGCTTTAATTTCCAGTGCATCTTCGAGACGGATCCCGCCACTCAAAAAGAAGGGTAGATCCAGCTGATAGTGCTGAAGAATTTCCCAATTAAACTTTTTGCCTGTTCCTCCCGGGAGTTTTCCTTTGGTATCAAAAAGAAAATAGTCAATAGTTCCGATGTATTGCTCTAATTGTCCAAAATCGAAATCATTGCTTACCGAAAATGCTTTAAATACGGTTAAGCCCGATTTCTTGATACGTTGACAATATTCGGCGGATTCGTTCCCATGAAGTTGAGCAACTTGCAGTGCATATTTTTCACAAGTTGCAATTACTTGCTCTGCTTCTTCATTAACAAATACGCCGACTTTTTGAATGGCCTCCGGTACTTGGGTGAAAGTAGTAGCATCAGGAAGGTCTCCAACGTAGCGTTTCGATTTTGCGTAAAAAATGAAGCCCAGATAATCCGGTTCTGCTGCACAGACGGCTGCTATGTTTTCTGGATCACGCATGCCACAAACTTTTACTTTTAGTGCGTTCATCAGAAGAAGTCTAAGCGTTTAATTTTTCAATGAAATCGATACAAGCCTGAGCAGGATTTTCCGTCTTCATGAAGTTTTCCCCCATGAGGAAACCCTCGAAACCATGGTTCCGGAGGTAATGAATATTTTCAACCGATGAAAGTCCGCTCTCCGAGATCCGTATCATATCTTCCGGTAAAAGCTTACCTAATCGAACCGATGTCTCTACATCAACTTCAAAAGTTTTCAGGTTCCGGTTATTCACACCAACCAGGTCAACCATTGGGTTCAGTTTTTCAATCTCTTCTTCCGTATGCACTTCAACCAACACCTCCAGTTCCATCTCTTTTGCCAGTTCTGTCATTTTCAGCATTTCGTCTTTTGACAAACTTGCTGCAATCAACAGGATCAAATCAGCACCATGTGCTTTTGCCTCATAAACCTGGTAAGGGTCAAGCATAAAATCTTTACGTAGAATTGGCGTCTTCGGGTTCGTAAATCTCGCTTTTGCGAGGTTGTCAAAAGAACCACCAAAATAGTTTAGGTCGGTTAAAACTGATAGACCACTAACGCCGGCCTGAACATATCCCGAAGTCACTTCCGAAACTTCAGCGTTTTCGTTGATCATCCCTTTGGATGGCGATTTTGTCTTGAACTCGGCAATAATACCACTGGCACCCGGGCATCGCAAGGCTTCCTTCAGCGAATTTGTTTTACGGTTGAAAAACGGCGATTTCTTCAGATCGTCGAGGCTAATTTTTTCTTTGGCCTCGGCAATTTCGCGGCGCTTATTATTATTGATTTCGTCTAAAATTGTCATTTGTGTCATTTCAAGTTTCAAAAATTTCTGCTGACTACTTATTTCGTATTCATCAACTTGTTGAAAACAGCCAGAGCTTTTTTACTTTTCAAAGCTTCGGTTGCTTCGGCAACGCAATCGCTTAACGGTTTCTCAGGACACATACATTTAATGCCGAGAGCCGCATTGGCAATAACCACATTCTGCTGAGCTGTTGTTGCTTCAGCGTTCATGATGTTCTTGAAAATTTTGGCCGCATCTTCCACGGAGTTCCCACCGGAAAGTTCTTCCTGTTTCAGTGTTGTAAAGCCAAAATCAGCAGGCGACAGGTTATCTTCGGTGTCCCTTGTCATGTAGCGGGCATCGCTGGTTAACGACACCTCGTCGTAACCATCGAGTGCATGAACCAACATGTAGTTTTGGTCGCCGGCTTCAAACACCTGATTGTACAAATCCATAATTTCCAGATCGGACGTTCCCACCAGCTGGTTCTTAGGTGAGCATGGGTTGATAATTGGTCCCATCATGTTGAATATTGTGCGAACCTTCAATGCGCGGCGTACCGGGCCAACATTTTTCATAGCCGGGTGAAAAAGTGGTGCATGGAAAAAGCAGATACCGATTTCATCAAGCTCTTTTCTTAGCTTATCGATATCGTTACTGAAGCTGTAGCCAAAATACTCGAACATGTTGGAAGCACCGCTAACCGACGATAACCCATAGTTCCCGTGTTTGGTCACTTTATATCCGGCTCCGGCAAGTACAAAGCAACTTGCCGTTGAAATATTGAAGGTGTTTTTGCCATCGCCTCCCGTTCCAACAACGTCGATGGTATTAAATTCCGAGAAGTCGACCTTTACGCAAAGATTTAGCAAAGCTTCACGAAAGCCGGAAAGCTCTTCGGCTTTTATCGGACGCATCCGGAAAACTGTCAGGAAGGACGCAATCTCTGCTTCCGAATATTTTCCTTCCGCTATTTGAGTCAAAACCTGGCAGGCTTGTTCTTTATTTAAGTTATTCCCAGTGAAAAGGTAATTTAATGTATCTTTCATAACGAGTTTCAATTTTAAGTTTCAGAGAAACTAGTGTTGTCTAAATTTGTGGACCTGTTTATCGATATCCTCTAGTTTTTTAGCCAGTTGGCAATCAGTTTTTCGCCTAACGGGGTAAGTACCGATTCGGGGTGGAATTGAACACCTCGCACATCGTACTCTTTATGCTTTAGCGACATGATTTGGCCATTTTCATCGAGGCTTGTCACTTCCAGACATTCGGGGAATCCTTCCTGGTCGACGATCCAGGAGTGATAGCGACCAACTTCGAATTTTTCCGGAAGTTCGTCAAAAAGGACCGGGTCGGGCGAAGTTACACAAATTGGCGTTGCTATGCCATGTAAAACCTGGCTCATGTTGGTTAATTTAGCTCCGAATGATTCTCCAATTGCCTGATGGCCCAGGCAAACACCCAGCATACTCTTTCGCGGAGCAAATTCTTTAATGATATCCATTAATAAGCCAGCTTCGGTTGGGATTCCCGGTCCTGGAGAAAGAACAATCTTGTCGTATTTTTCCAGATCACTCAATTCCAATTCGTCGTTACGAATAACGTCAACAGGCTGGCCTGATATTTTTTTGATGGCATGCACCAGGTTGTAGGTGAATGAATCGTAATTATCTATGATGACTATTTTCATGGTCGTATTATCTAAAATTATAGGCAATTAAATTTCTTTGGCAATCTCAATGGCCCGCTTCAGGGCTGCCAGTTTATTATTGACTTCCTGCAATTCATTTTCTTCTACCGAACGGGCAACAATTCCGGCACCGGCCTGGTAGTATAAGGTGTTACCCTTACTGAGGAATGAGCGGATCATAATAGCATGGTTCAGGCTGTCGTCAAATCCAATAAAACCGATCGTACCACCGTAATAACTGCGACGTTGATTTTCGTAACGGTCAATCAATTGCATGGCCATGTGCTTGGGTGCTCCGGAGAGAGTTCCGGCAGGAAATGAGTCTCCTAAAACAGAAATCATATTTGACTCCTCGGGAAGTTTTCCGGAAACCTCGGAAACCAGGTGGATCACATGTGAGAAATATTGGACTTCACGATAGTTGTCAACCCGGACATCGTTGGCATTCCGACTAAGGTCGTTTCGGGCCAGGTCAACCAACATCACGTGTTCCGCATTTTCTTTAGGATCGGCACAAAGCTTTTCAGCTAACAGGCGATCCTGCTCATCGTTACCGGTACGTCGGAATGTCCCGGCTATCGGGTTGATGATTGCACGACCTCTCTTGATCCGCAGTTCTGCCTCGGGGCTGGATCCGAAAATACGGTAATCGCCGTAATCGAAGAAAAATAAATAAGGCGATGGATTCACAGACCGAAGGGCACGGTACAAAATGAAATCATCGCCTTTAAATTCTTGGGAGAATTGGCGGGATAGTACAATTTGGAAAACATCGCCGCGGAAACAGTGCTCTTTGCCTTTTGTTACCATGTAGCGATATTCATCGTCGGTGATGTTCGAAACTTCTTCGCCAACGGTGTCGAAAGAGGTTGTTTGGAAGGTCAGGTTCCGTAGCAGCGACTCAATATTGTGCATTTCCGCTTGTTCGCCTTCCGGTAAATTCTCGATCAGCGTAATCATATCTTTCGAATGATCGATTGCCAGAATGTATTTATAAAAGTGATAGCGAACTTCAGGTACCGCGTAAGCTTCTTTCTTTTCCGTTTTAATTTCAATTTTCTCGAAATACTTTACGGAGTCGTAACTTAAATACCCAAACAAGCCGTTAGCTGGCGCTTCTTTGGTATCTCCGGTTAGTTGAAAGGATTTGTAGAAGTTATTTAGCTCGCGTTCAACTGAGAAGTGGTCTTCCACCCGGATTGTTTCTTTCGGCTGCCCGGGGTATTCAATGCTGATTGTACCTTCGTCAGCAATAAAGCCGGCCAGTGGTTTGATGCAGATAAATGAACAGGCATTTTCGTTGCCATGGTAATCGGAACTTTCTAATAGCACCGAATTTGGGAATAAGTCCCGGAACTTGAGATAAACGCTGACCGGAGTAAGCGTGTCGCCCAGGATCTTCTTGACGTTAACTTGTACTTGAATAGGTTTCATATTTAGTGCATTTAAATTTTTTGAAAATGTGTAAAACAAAAAAGCGGCTTACCGTGTCCGATAAGCCGCTTTTTCATACAAAATTGACATGATAGCTACGCCTCTCCACGGTATTGTGAAAAGTAGTTGCGCCACCACCAAATTGTTGTCATTCTTGTATGCATTGTTATATTTTTAAAAATACCAATATGGCTATAAACTTCTAAAATCAAGAAGACCCCACCACGGAAGCCATATTGTATTTATTCATTAAGTCGTAAAACGAGTTGTAAAAAAATGAAATATTTTACTCAAAAGCAAATTTTTAGATGCAATAAAGATGAGAGTTAAAATATACTTTCAAAAAAGGTTCACTGAAAAAGAATGTTTTAAAGAATGTTTTAAACTTGAAACAAAAGAAATTGACTCGCCGTATTAATCAGTAAAGCTTTGCAGTTCTTTTTTATTCTTTTTATCATTATTTATTGGGGTTGATTGGTTGAGCACTGCAAAGTATGAAAGGTAATTTTAGTTGTTTGTTTGGAGGTAAGCGGTGGATAAAGTTCCACCGCTTTTTTTATGTGCTGTTTTAAACGAATTTTTAGATATTGGGAATGTCTATATTCACCGGTAGTGCTTCACCTCGTTTGGTTATCAGGTTGGTTGCTTCATAAAACATTTTCAATACCGGCATTTGCTCCACTTCTTCTGATGTTCCCGTCAGTTCAATTGATACTGTTCGGTTAGCGGGTAACACAATTTCTTCAGGACAGGAAAACCCAACAGAGGGTTGCCGCTGGTGTAACTTGAATGGGATATCGCTGTTGTTATAAATCTGCAGGTATTTAATATCCTGGTTCTTCAGGTTCAGCTTTTTCGTTTTTAGTTGGATTGCGCTGATGAAAATTGGAGTCAGGAAACGACGTTCTCCAATTAAGGTATCATTAAAAAGTACGGCCGTGCGATTATCAACCAATGCTGCTTTTATGGCACTTTCTGTTTTGTCCATCGAAAACACCAAGGTTATTGGCCGCTTCAAATTTCCTTCGCAGTATTCCTGTGTACTTGGTGCATGCAGATCCGAATTGCCCAAAATGACGAGGTTCTTTTCCTGTGCCCACTTTAGAGCTTCCGGATAAAAATCTTTGTCGTTATAAATTTCAATTCCTTTCAGAATTCCAGCATTCATCAAACGGGTATGCTCGGGCCACCAAATCGTGGTGTCGGGTTGTTGAGCCTTCCATCCCGGGTGATTCCAAAATACAAAAGCTCCCTGATCGCGGGCCTCAACACAGGCTTCCCACCAATCTTCTCGCTCCAGTAAATTGGCATTCTTGATGAAAATAGCATTGAGGTGTCCCGGCGGCATATTTCGGGTAATCTCGGCACCGGGGATAAGCACAATTCCAAGTTGGTCAGCCAACGGTTTAGCTATTTCGTAAGGACGATTCAGGTCGGCCTCCATATCGACGGAGTGCGGACGGAACTCAATATGGTCGGTGATTGAAATGACATCCAATCCTTCGCGCCAGGCTTCCTGAACCCGAACTGTGGGCCACACGTCTCCGTCGGAGAAGACAGTATGCATGTGAAAATCGCACTTGAGTGTTTGATAGCCAAGAATGTTGGGTATGTGTATTTCCTTACGGCTTTGCCCGTTTACTGCCGGCAATACCAATAGCAAGCTAAGCGATATGAGGATCCCTAAACGAATAAGCATTTTCATGAAAGCAATTTTTGCGCAATTTACATAAAAGCTTTGAATAGATATTGTTAGGACTGTTAAAGAATTGTTTTTTGTGGGTTTTGAGTTATTTGCTTTACGAAGGTTGTTTTAAGTTTTCCATTCAATCCGGAAGGCCTATTTAAACGCTTCGCTTTTTAATTGTATCTTACCACCGAACTTAAATCACAATAGTTAGACATGAGTAAATTTTTGACATTACTGGCTTTTAGCCTTTGTATTACGACACAGTTGCTGGCCAAGGCAGGAGAGCCACCGCTCAGTATTGTGCCCAAACCAAACCATCTGGTGATACTTCCTGGTGACTTTACAGTTACTGATGATGTTCAGATTGTTTGTGCTGATGATGAACTGGCCGGAGAAGCTGAATATTTGAAGGCTGCATTGAAGGAAGCAACGGGCTTTGATTTTTTTATAACTAAAAATGTGTCCGCAAACAATTCAGTTGTCTTAAAGCTTGACGACAACCTGAAGGGAGAGGAAGCCTATCAAATTCGATCGTCTGATAAGAAGTATGAAATTATCGGAAAGACTTCAGCGGGTGTGTTTTATGGAGTGCAAACATTTTTGCAATTGTTTCCACCCTTGAACAAAGGGGCTGTTAATTTACCGCTAATCAGTGTTGATGATCAACCTCGTTTTGAGTGGCGCGGAATGCACCTGGATGTGTGTCGTCATTTTTACTCGGTTGATGTCGTTAAAAAGCTGATTGATGAGATGGCTAAATATAAGCTGAACACCTTTCACTGGCATCTGACCGATGATCAGGGCTGGCGGATTGAGATCAAGAAATATCCAAAGCTGACCGAAGTTGGGGCCTGGCGTGATGGGACCGTTATTGGTCACATGGCTGATGCTCCGCATAAATTTGATCGTGTGAAGGAGGGTGGTTTCTATACGCAGGAGCAAATAAAAGATGTTGTGGCTTATGCTGCAGCTCGTCATATTACGATTGTCCCCGAGATTGAAATGCCCGGACATGCGCAGGCTGCTTTGGCTGCGTACCCTTGGTTAGGCTGCTTTAATGATACACTGAAGCCTTGGAGACTGTGGGGTGTGTCGGAAAATGTGTATTGTGCGGGAAAGGAATCAACCTTCAAATTTCTGGAAGATGTTTTGGATGAAGTTTGTGCTTTGTTCCCCGGTGAATATATCCATGTTGGGGGCGACGAATGTCCGAAGGAAAATTGGAAGAAATGCCCGCTTTGCCAAAAGCGAATGAAAGAAGAAGGCTGTAAAGATGAGCATGAGCTTCAAAGCTACTTCATTCAGCGTATGGAGCATTACCTGGAGAAAAAAGGTAAAAAGCTCATTGGCTGGGATGAGATTCTTGAAGGCGGATTGGCCGAGAATGCAGCGGTAATGTCGTGGCGCGGTGAAGAAGGAGGAAAAGCCGCTGCAAAGCTGGGACATAAAGTCGTAATGACGCCGGGACAATGGTGTTATTTCGATCACTACCAGTCAACCGATCCAAATGAGGAAACAGCGATTGGTGGCTTAACAGATTTGGAGAAGGTGTACAGCTATGACCCGGTTCCTGCTGATTTGGATAAAGACAAGCAACATTTGATAATGGGAGCACAGGCTAATCTTTGGACCGAATATATTACCACTGCTGATCACTTGGAATATATGATTTATCCGCGTCTGTGTGCTTTGGCCGAGGTGCAGTGGACACAGCCGGAGAATAAAGATTTTGCTGATTTTGAGCAACGGATGGACGATAACTATATCCGTTTGGCTCAGGATGGTATTCATCTTCGGGTACCTGCCCCTGAAGGTTTGAGCCCAATGGAATTTTTCAGTTCCAAAGAGGTAACGATCAAGTTAAGTTGTGCGGCTGAGTCGGCAGTGATGCGCTATACGACCGATGGCAGTGAGCCAACTGATTTTTCGAAGGTTTATGACGGGCCTTTTACCGTTAAACTGGATGGCGATGTAACACTGAAAGTTGCCAGTTTCCTGAAAAACGGTACACGAAGTTATACCGTCACTTCAGTATTGAAGAGACAACCGATAAAACCGGTGAAGTTGAAGAATCCGGAAAAAGGTTTGCAATGCAATTATTACGATGGACCGTTCCGCTCGTTTAATGAGCTTGGCGGTGATGCTGTGAAAACAACGTTCGTTGAAGGTCTTTCAATCCCGGACGATATGAAGGACAGCAATAAAGGCTGGGAGTTTAATGGTTACATCAAGTTGCCAAAGGATGGAGTGTACTATTTCTTATTGGATAGTTCGTGTGGTTCGGGCATGTACCTGGGCGATCAGTTGGTGATTGATGACGATGGCTTTAATTATAATTGTATGCGAACAGGGCAAGTTGAGCTGAAGGCCGGTTATTATCCGGTTAAGTTGAAACTGTTCAACACCATCTACGGGCAAAGCATTAAGCTAAGCTATAAGTTGCCGGGCAGCGACGAGTTGGTTGAAGTGCCTGCCGGCAGTTTCTTTAAGAAATAGAGATCAAAAACAGATCATACAAAAGAGGTCTTAGCAATTCATTTGTTAAGACCTCTTTCTTTTGGTGTTTATTGGGTTAGCCTTTCTTTCAGCATGTCCAGTAATTCCTCGTGTTTGTCTTTACAGTTGCAACGGGTTCGCATGAGCTGGATGCTGCTGACAACGATAAAAATAGCGTCGAAAACCAGCAGGAAAGCCCAATTTACTTCGGGCTGTTTGAGGAAGCCGTAGTTGGCTAATACGAAAACAAATAAACTCCCGAAAAGCAACGAGAAGAATGTTTTGGTTTTGTCGGTTTTTAGTTTCAGTTCAATTGTTTCGCCTTCCGAAATAACGAGAGCACCTTCGCCGTAACGCCGCTGAAACGATTCGGGCGCGTCACCCATCATGTTGGGCTTAAAGCGGATTTCATTGCCCTCCGTTTCCACTTTTGAAAAACCAATTTCCGTCAGAGCATTGGCCAGTTGTTGGGCCAGTGGTTGCTTTTGATCCTTTAGGCTTGCCCGATCCAAGTGTTGTTTGGTTTCAACTTTCAATTGAAGTTTATTCATGTTTCTCAGCTTTTTCTAATCGACCTGCAATTTAGCGGCTTCAGATGTAAAAATTGCATGTTTTTACGTTTTGGGCGATTACTTCTTCTAAAATTTTTAGAGACTCCACGGCAGTTATTTTGGTGCTTGTGAAATTTTCACAGGCTTCTTTAGGATGCAACCGATGGTTGGCGGCTTTACAGTTGGTCGGGCGTTAGGCGTTTGATTTTGCCATTTCCGGTTCGGGGCAACTTCGGAATGAAGATGATTTCGCGTGGCTGTTCGTAACGCGTGAGATGCTTGGTACAACTTTCTCGCAGTTGGGAAATCAGTCTGGGGTTTTCTGTACCTTCGGCGATTAACACCAGCCGGGCACCCAGGCGCTCATCCGGTTTCGAGGAAATGTAGAAAGGAAGGTCGATGGCAGTCTCCAGTTTTTTTTCCAATTCTTCGGGCGAAAACTTCAGACCTCCCGATATGATTCGGTTGTCGGCACGCCCCATGATACGAAATGTGTGCTCATTCTTCAATTCACCCAGATCGTTTGTTTGCAGAAACCCGTTTTCGAGTCCGGGCATTTGAATGCGTACACAGCCAGTCTCGTTTAAGCTAACGCTAATCCCGTCGAGGCAATGATAATAAGCATCTTGTCCGGCTCCGTTCAACTGCCTTAGGGCGATGTGCGTAGCTGTTTCGGTCATGGCATAGCTCGAATAGCAGACTGTTTGAACGAACTGAAGCTTATCCTCGAGTGGTTTAGGAATCGCCGAGCCACCAAGTAACAGAAAGTCCAGGTTCCAATCAGGCAAGTTCCAAAGCTTATCAACCTGGTTGATCACCATGGCGGCGAATTTAAAGTGAATGTTGGATTGAAGAATTTCGAAGTTGCTAGCCGGGTCAACCACGTGTAAATCCAGTTGTCCTAATAGTGCCCGAACGACCATTAGCTTTCCGGCAATGTAACGGGCAGGCAGGCAATGCAGAATATGGTCGCCTTCTTTTAGGTTAAAAAGGCGAATGGTGCGCTGCGCACTGGCAGCTACAAAATCTTTTTTCAGGGCGATAATTTTCGGTTCACCGGTACTTCCGGATGTTTTCACTTCGATGTAATCACGATCGTTATACCATTCTTCCAAAAAGTCGAGCCAGTCTCGCTCCCAGCCAGCGGTATTTTGTCGGTTGGCAAGCAGACGTTCAATCGTTGTTGATTGTCCGTTTAAGGTGATATGTGAAGGAAAAAGTTCCAAGTTTCGAGTTTTAAGTTCCAAGTTCGGTTTTCTGCGACTGCGACTGAAGACCGCGACTTTTGATGTCAATTCGTAATTTCCCGCACCATGCCCTATGCCCCGGGCTCTCTGCCACTACAGTCCGAACCCTTTTGCCGGGTCAAACCACAACTGCTCGCCCCGGATTTCCAGAGGCGACTCGATGTTGTTGGTAAAGAGTTGTCCGGTTCCCAGCCCCTGGTGCATGTGTACATTTTTTGTATAAGCCCACTGTGCAATGGCATTCAGCCCAATATTCGACTCCAGATACGAGGTTATCCACCAGCCAACATTACGGTCTCGGGCCAGTTCAATCCATTCGTCGCAACCCGAAATCCCACCATGCAAGCTCGGTTTCAGGATCAGGTATTGCGGACGTACCATATCGAGTAATAATTCTTTGTCTTCACGTTTGTTGAGGCCAATAAGCTCTTCATCCAGTGCAATTGGCAAGGGTGTGTTGTCGCACAGTTTGGCCATATCGGCCCACCGTCCGGCAATAATTGGTTGCTCGATGGAATGCAGTTGCAGTTCGGCAAGCCGTTCGAGTTTTTGGAACGCCTCATCCACCTTAAAACCACCGTTGGCATCTACCCTGAGGGTAATTTGTTCGGGACTGAAGCGTTCCCGGATAGATTGCAGTAAATGCAACTCTTTCTCAAAATCAATGGCACCAATTTTCAGTTTAATACAACGAAATCCGGCTGCGAGTTTCGCATCAATTTGTTGCTTCATGATTTCTGCTTCGCCCATCCAAATCAGCCCATTGATCGGAATCCCTGCTTTCCCTTCCGTAAAGGCTGAAGGATAAAGAATCCGGTTACCCCCGTTTTGCAGGTCCAACAAAGCAGTTTCCAACGCAAAGCGCAGAGATGGATAATCGAGTAGCAGCTCCTCATTCTCGAAAAAGTGCATCGGGTCCGAGCAAACATCTTCAATGAGATAGTCGATTTGTTCGGGTGTTTCTTTGCTCAGTCCCGGAAGCGGAGCACATTCACCCAGGCCGGTTTGTCCGTTCTCTTCGATATACAAATACCAAACGGTGCGCGTCTTCAGTACCCCGCGGGAAGTGCCGGCAGGCTGTTTAAATTCGAGTTCGTATTTTTTGAAATAAGCGATCATCTAGTATGCTAAAATTAGCCCGAGCGAGAACAGCAGCGTGAATGCCAGCGTTCCCAAAGCCAGGCGTTTCAGGAATGGGTCGAGTAAACGGTCTTCCTTGGTGTTGTAGATCTTGATCAAATCAATCAGGAAGAGGGGTAAGGCCAGTAAGAATAGCCATTGCCAGGCCGACTCCTGTTGGTGCAGGGTAAAAGCAACGGCAGCAATCCACCCCCAACTGATAATCGCGATGTGGTAGATGCGGCTGTTGCGGCTTCCCATTTTCACGGCCATCGTAATTTTACCCGACTGCTGGTCGTTTTGGATGTCGCGCATGTTGTTCAGATTCAGAACTCCGGCGCTAAAAAAGCCCATGCTGATGGCCGGCAAAACTATCGCTGTCTCGAAAAAGTTGCTGTGCAAAAAGAAAACGCCGATCACCGGTAACAATCCAAAGAACAGGAAGACAGAAAGGTCGCCCAGCCCGATGTAGCCATATGACTTTTTACCTGCTGTATAGAAGTAGGCGGCCAGTAGCGCCAGTATGCCCAGCCCGATGAAGCCGAAAAAGGCAACTTTGCAACATCCCCAGGTTCCGGCGTAGACCAGGGCAATACCTAATAGGAAACTTAGTCCGCCGACCACGATCATCCCTTTTTTCATTTCAGCAGGCGTGATTTCTCCACCTTGCATGGTGCGTGTTGGCCCTAACCGCTGATGATTGTCGGTTCCCTTTTGAAAATCGCCATAGTCGTTGGCAAAGTTCGAGAAAACCTGAATCAGGGTTGCCGTCACAACGGCTAAAATGAAAACGGAGAGGTTGAAAGCCCCGTAAAAGGCGGCCAGTGCCGAGCCCATTAGAATGCCCGACAAAGCCAGCGGTAAAGTACGCAGTCGTGCTGCTTTGATCCAACTTCTAGGTGTTGCCATGTATGCTCAACGAATTAAGGGAACTTCGGATATTTTTTGAAATCTGGTTTGCGTTTTTCCAGGAATGCGTGTTTTCCTTCCTGAGCTTCCTCAGTTAGGTAATAAAGCAGGGTTGCGTTTCCGGCAAACTCCTGGATGCCAATTTGACCATCCAATTCGGCGTTCAACCCAAGCTTGAGCATGCGTAACGCCAGAGGACTGTGTTCCTGCATTTTCTGAGCCCAGGCAACCACTTCGTCTTCCAGTTGGTCGAAAGGAACCACTTTGTTTACCAAGCCCATTTCCAGTGCTTCAGCAGCCGAGTATTGGCGGCACATGAACCAGATTTCGCGGGCCTTCTTTTGACCAACGATGCTGGCCAAATAGGATGATCCCAATCCGGCATCGAAGCTGCCTACTTTTGGTCCGGTTTGGCCGAAGATGGCATTTTCACTGGCGATACTGATGTCGCAAACCACGTGTAACACGTGACCACCACCAATGGCAAATCCGTTCACCATTGCAATTACCGGTTTGGGCATGCTGCGGATTTGTTTCTGAACTTCCAGAATGTTCAGCCGTGGAATTCCGTTCTCGTCGATATAACCACCGGTTCCTTTTACGTGTTGGTCGCCACCGGAACAGAATGCTTTGTCGCCGGCACCGGTCAGTACGATCACATTGATCCGGTTATCCTCGCGGCAGATGTGCAGCGCATCGCTGATGTTGTTCACCGTCGTTGGACGGAAGGCGTTGCGTACATGTTCGCGGTTGATCGTGATTTTTCCAATACCATCGTAATAGTCGAAGAAAATATCTTCGTATTCTTTAATGGTTTCCCATTGTCTTTTAGTACTCATTGTATCGTGTTTATTGTTTGACAAATTTGAATAATCCGCGGAAGGTTTTCGTGTTGATTTCCGCATCGGTAAATATCTCGAGCAAAGCGGGGGCTTGTTGTCGGGGGGAATAGAATTCTGCCAAAGCATCTTCCAATTCCTCGGCGTTTCCAGCTTTGAAATAATCCAGTCCGAATGTTTTGGCAATGCCTTCCGCTTTAAACTTATTTTCAGTGAAAAAATGTTCCTGGAAAGCCGGAGATTCTCCTGGCCCTTTGATGAGGCTGAAGATGTTGCCACCCCGGTTGTTAATGACAATCACCCGGAAGTTGCTGCCCACGTAATTGTTCCACAGGGCATTCGAGTCG
This sequence comes from Mangrovibacterium sp., assembly GCF_059905295.1. Taxonomy (NCBI): domain Bacteria; kingdom Pseudomonadati; phylum Bacteroidota; class Bacteroidia; order Marinilabiliales; family Prolixibacteraceae; genus Mangrovibacterium; species Mangrovibacterium sp. The sequence continues at coordinate 19,849 of NZ_JBZQJF010000161.1, read as the reverse complement.
TAGAAGAACGACAAGTCGCCCAGGATAATCGTATTTAGTTTTTCGGATTCGTGGGCAAAGCCAACGGCTGTCGACATCGGTCCATCGATACCTGCTGTACCTCGGTTGCCAAAATAATGTGTGTTGGGGACCGCAGCACAAATCAGTCCGTAACGAACCGGAGAGCTGTTCCCAAAATGAACAACTGAGTTTTCTGGAACTGCTTTTCTGATCTGTTCAAAAGCCGCCAGATCAGACCATTCTGTTTTGGGGATATATTGATCGCGCAGTTTGTTAACCTGACTCTCTTTGTTCTTCCAAAGTTGAAGATATTCTTTCCCATTTTTTGATAACTGTGGTTGAAGAACTGCAAAGAAGTCTGCTGCATCCATCGAAATCACTTTCGTAAGCGATTGGTAGGTGTCGAAATGCTCGTTTGATAAGCTCAAATGCCAGTGTTGGGCAGCTTTATTTTTCCGAAGAAACTGTTTTAAGGCTTTCGAAACATATTGACCACCGAAGGAAATTAGCAGATCCGGCTGAAAATGTTCCGGCACATCTGCCAACATGGCCGCCAGCAGGGTATCAATGCTTCCGCAAAATTGCGGATCATTCAGGTTTGCCAGGTGCTCTTTCAGAACGACAGCGCCTGTTTTTTCAACGATCTCAGCCAGTAAGTTTTCCAATCCCGGGTTGGGGACTTGTTGACCGGCTAGGATCAGTACTTTTCCGCTTTGGTTAAAACTTTGTACCAGTTTTTCAATAGCGGCGTCGGTCAAAACAGAGGTAATTTCCTCTTCTTCAATCACCTTTATTTGCGGCAATTCTGCGTCCAGTAAATCATGCAAGGGCTCTTCCAGTGGAACATTGATATGAACCGGAGCCGGTGTGCCGGAAACTGCGAGGTTGAGGCATGCATTGATTTCGCGGGCAGCAAACCACAGTTCCTTGTCACTTTCACCCAAAGGTAAGCTGACTTCCTTTTTTGTGAAGTTTTGGTAGATCCCCTGTTGCTGAATGCATTGACTTTCGGCCTGATCAATCCAGTAATCCGGGCGATCGGCCGTAAGCACAATCAATGGAATATTCAGGTAAAAAGCTTCGGCAACTGCCGGTGCGTAATTTAAAGTTGCGGTACCCGAGCTGCAAACCAGGACTACCGGCTTTTGCTTGGCATGGGCTAAACCCATAGCAAAATAGGCGGCACTGCGTTCGTCGACAATGTTGCGACAATTAAACAGCCCTGATCCGGCAAAGGTGTGTGTCATTGGTCCGTTGCGCGATCCGGGTGAAATGATAATATCGTCAATTCCTTTGGCCAGCAGTAAAGAAGCCAGTTGCTGAATGTGTTTTTTTGTTGATATCATTCGTTTGAACAGCCTCGATGGCTGATAATAGCGTTGTTGCTTTTTTCTTCGTTTCTTCCCATTCCTCAGAGGGGACGGAGCGACCGGTAATTCCGCCTCCGGCATATAGCATGTAATAATCGGCGGTAATTTCCATGCAACGCAAATTTACAAATAATCTGATGCAATCGTTCATCCGCCATGGTCCCAGGTAGCCTGAATAATAGCGGCGCTCATGTTTTTCGATGGTCGAAATAAAGCGATGTGCTTTCGACTTGGGTAATCCGCAGACAGCTGGTGTTGGATGTAACTCAGCGACAAAATCGCCTAAACGATCATCAACCTTTTTGGCTGAAAAGTTAAAGCTGGTTTTCAGGTGAGCCACCGTTCCACTTTCCAGTGTTTCCGGACCTTGCGTAGTATAAGGATGAATGTTGAATTTGTAAAAAACATCGAGCATATAACGCGAAACGAAGGCTTGTTCTTCAATTTCTTTGGTATGCCAGCGGTAATCTGAATCATCACGGCGGGATTGTGTTCCGGCCAGAGATACGGTTTCCAGTGTTTTCCCTTTGGATTGCAGGAGCACTTCCGGCGTTGCCCCCATCCATAGACCGGCGCCGGGTAGGTTGACCAGGTAAACCAAAGCATTGGGTGTTTGGCGTCGTAATTGCAAATACAGTTCGCCGATAGACTCGTTTCCTCTTTTGGCCGGAATGATCCGGGAAACAATTACTTTCGACAATTTGGTGGTTTGAATCACTTTGATCGTTTCCGTAATATCTTTCAGGTATTGTTCATGACTGATAATGTGAAAATCCCTGTTTTCACTACAATTCTCAATGGCCGGTAAATTGTCCAGGTTGAACGAACTTACTGCTTCCTCATCTTTCAGATAAATTCCGGGCTTCATCAGGATTAGCGGAGAATCATCACTGATGCGAAATGGGGCAAAAACAAATCCTTCCTGACCATTCAGCTTATTGAAATCTTCCAGTAAAAGAATATCGGAAAGTTCTCCCAGTAAGATTTCCGGAGTTAATTCTCCGGGCATTGACCATGCTGCAAAAGGTCGATTCTTCGCTAAGAGTTGATCGAAAAAAGATGTATACAATTCTCCCTTAATCATTCTTCTTAATAATCATATTCGTCACGCGGGCGGTTGATACCAACTTCCCGTCATTTCTGGTAATGTCAACATTCCAAACGTGGGTTTGTTTTCCCTGGTGGATGATTTTTGCAGTGGCCAAAACCCGTCCTTCCTTTACCCCGCCAACATGGTTTGCAGTAACCTGAATTCCCCTGGCATCATATTCGCGGCTGTCAATCAGCAGGATGCTGCCCAAACCCGCGATGGTTTCAGCCAAAGCCAGGTTTGCACCACCATGTAAAATACCGCCGGGGCGCTTTGTTTTGTCTGAAACCGGCATGCTTGCTACTACCTCCCCTTCTTTAACCGATTCAATCTGAATCCCTAAGTTGCTGATTAAACTGTTTTGCATTGATGCATTAAGCAAGTCAACCGGGATTTTGGCATTCAACTGACTAAGATCCATAATCGTCTTTCTAAATTGAAGCCCTAAAATAGTGTTAAGTTTTTATTTCAAGAAGTGTTTCCCGGTTGAATTGAAACAGGAAGAGCCGTACTGTTGAATTGTACATTAAGGCTCTTCCTGTTTTTTTGGGTATTTCTACTTAATCCAGCAGGTTATGTTTTCGAAGATATTTGTCCAGCTTCACGCCGCTAATTGAAAGATCCGATGGAGCATCGTTGTTATTTTCACTGGCATAGAGTAGGATAGACTCGTGTGGCTTGAGTGAAATTTCAATGTCGGTTTGATTGCCTAATGGCATACAATCGGAAGGGGTCCATTTAAATAGCCAGCAACTTTCGTCACCTGTTAAATGTTCAATTTTATATGATTTTTTCAGTGGTGTATCGGTGTCGTTTACAACTAAAATACCCCAGGCTCTTTCCGACTTGTATCTTCTTACGGCAACTTTGCCTAGGTCATCGTAGCTCCACATGGGGATAACGGCACTTTGCGGACGATCCTGCGGTTGCAGGAATCGCCATAAGTTAAGCTGCTCCTCGGTTAATGTTGAAAACCGGTCGGACGTATTGACTGTTCCGCCAAGAATACCATCCCAAAGTGCAATACTTTTCTTTTCAATATCGGATAAGTTGTTGTTAACATCGCGAAGGAAAATGGTATCCGGGTCATTCTGCCAGTAGACATTGTTAAAGTATTGGCAATTGTACGACTCCTGGAACATATTCCCAATTCCACCCGGTGTCCAGTCGCTATCCACGTTGGATGAGATACGCATTCCATCGACAAAGCCAATCAACGGAGCAAAAGGTGCGTTACTGGCCATCCAGTATGCCCCGGCGCCAATTTCAGCCCGAATAATGTTGAGAACGTCAACCAGAATTTGGACAGAGCTTTTATCACGATTATAGCGTTTTATATCAGTACTGTCCTTCAGTCCCCAGCCTAAATAAGCGGTTTTGTAAAAGGTGAAGCCCATTTTTCGAAATGTTCGGAACACCCGGGCAATATATTTTTGCACTTCGGGGTGGCTACCGTCCAGTGCATAATATTTCCCGTCTCTAAAATTATCTTGCTGAATCGGTTTTCCCTCCAAATCCTGGATTACCCATTCCGGATGGTTCTTGAAAATTTTACTTCGGCTATCGACCACAAATGGGGCAAGCCAGATGCCGGCGCGGTATCCGCGTTGAAAAATTTCGCGGGCAGCATCTTCCATGGTTCTTGGCCAGCGGTCGTTTGTTTCGAGCCAATCACCCAACACACAGTAGCAATCGTCAATTTGAATTGTCTGAAGCGGGATTTTTGGTTTAATATCATCCAGACCTTGCAGAACTTCTTTCAACTGTTCAAATGAAAAATCCTGCTGGTACTCATACCAGGAGTTCCAGTGGTAACTGGTTTTTGTGTCCTTGCGGGCAACCATGTTCTCTGAAATGTTCCAGGCGATATGTTGCAGTGTATCAAACGGATTGTTGCCCTGAACAATGTAAATGTCCGGTAGCTTGATAAAATCGTTTTGTAGTGGAATATTTTCCATCACAAACCCGGCATCGAAAAATACATCTTCTTTATCGGCATACCGGTCGTAAAGACCTTTACGGTGAGGGCGATTATAGATACTACACTGTTGAATAAAATCATAGTGATCGTAGGCGCTAATGGCCAGCGTTTCGTTTCGGGGAGACAACAAAGCTGTTGTTAGATAGGAATCATACGACCAAGCTTGCTCCCCGAGGGCATTTCCCCAGTCGGCAGTTGACGATTGAGGAATTGAATAAATACCGGATGGTCCTCCTTGTCCCAATCCTTGTTTAAAGAAACGATCGACATTTTCAATCCGAGCCTGGCCAAGTGGGCAGAAGTAGAACGGCGCTCTCGACATACTGCTCAATTCGGCCCCAACTGATACTGAACCGTTATTGATTTTTAAGTCGAGCATAACAAAGCTGTTCCCGTTCAACTCGTAGATTATGCGTTTCCCTTTGGGTGAATCGCCCATGAAGGTATTCCGGACGAAAATACTTTGCCCGTCTATTGTTGGGCGGCAATTGCGTAAGCGAATTGATCCGGCAATGAGGTCGAATGTACCATCGCTGTGTAAAATCCATTCGGACTTACCAAGTTTGAATTTTACAGGGCCGGCAACTTCTCCTGCTATCGGTAAATCAGCTAATGAACGGATCGGCAAGAGCGTGCTCCCGATTCCAGCAGCCAATAATTTGATGAAATTTCGTCTTTCGATAGGATTAGAGGACATGTCGGAATTTTAGTTTTGTTTGTTTAGCGCCTGGTGTATTTAACACCTTTTAACATCTTGACCTGCAAATTTGCTAAAAAGTTCTGGTCAAAACGAGATCTTTAAGCCTTAACTTGAGCGATAGTGATATGTTGTATAAAAGGTGCATTCTCTTTACCATGCTCCTAAAGCTGCGGGTTATCTCATTTTTCTCCGGATAAATGTAATGACTTTTAGCTTTGTATCTTCAGGCAAGCTTTGAATTCGTGTTTTGTGACTCCCTCCGGGGGCAACAATCTTCCAATTTGAATGATCGGGGTTAAGTTCAGCTGCTGTTGCCGACCAGGGATCTGTCTCTCCGTAAATTAAGACTATATTCTTCGCTTTGGTCTTAAGAAACCGGTCGACCATTAACGAAGTTTCCGGGTGATAAGTTACCGTGCACCCCTCCGGAAGCATGTATTTTTCGAGATAACCTTTAGCTGATGAAATTGAGATTAGACCTTCGAATGGTGTGATGTCGTAGCCGTAGTAGCCGAGTTCGCGTTCTGCCTGGTAGAAAAATGATTGATACTGTTTGGAACCTTCGTCGGTGAAATAGTCGGGTTCGCTGATCGTTGTGAAATAGGAATAGAGCGTTGAGTCACTGACTGAGGTGTCGGGAATTTCGTTGCATGATGCTCCCCACTGCCAGAATGCAAATGGAAATTCGAGTGTAATGAAGTCGATCATTTCGTCGTAAGTCATACGGCTGTGGTAACCTTTTTCATCGCAATATGACTGCAGTAATTTTTTCATGGATTCCCTGCGTTTTAGAAATTCACATTGAATTTGATAGATCGCTTTTCGGCAGGAATCTGTTCCTAATTTGTTTATAAATGGCTCGTGCCGGCCATCTTCGACTCCAAAATTTAAAGGTGCTACGTAGGCAACTGTTAAATCAACATCCTTCGGATAAAAGGCTCGATGAGCTAAGGCTGTTTGTCCGCCTTTGCTGATTCCTGTATTCAGCCATTTCCCGGTGAAATAGGGCTTAAAAAGTTCTACGATTCGGTGATGGTCATTCGCCGCATTTTCTACGGTCAGGTAGTCCCAGTTTAGCGGGTTTGATGTTGATTTTCCAAAGTAACGATGCTCGACACAAATCTGGTTTCCGTTTACTATTTTGCTAAGTTCGTTTATGTACTTCGGGCTTTCAGCGTAGTTTGCATCGTAGCCTTCAGTTATCAATACCGTTGGGTTTTGGGGCTCTTTTTCAGCAATAAATACACGTTGAAGGAAGAAGCCATGAGTGGTATCCTTGTAATCTAAGGGTTGTTTGATCATGACTACATAGGTGTGCTTAAAAAACGGATTCCCACTAATTTCTTCAATTTGTTTAATCTGTGGTTGCTCTTTCAGAAAGGTTAGTAGTTCCTGTGCATTTCCCGAAAGAAAGATCAACAAAAAAAAGAGAATAATGGGAAGGCTTCTGAATTTCATGGCAAATGCTTTTAGTTATTTGAAGGTCGCTTGAAGTGCCTAAATTTCGGTAAAATTCTGCTTTTTCGGGTAACATTGCCTTTACATATCCTGATAAAAATCACAATTAAAAGGAAAAACGGATAACTTTGTCTTTTAAAAAAAGAGAGAAATGAAGAATATTTTTTGCCCGATTTCAAAAGAACGAATTAATGAACAAGTTCCGCGAATTACAGCTTTACTTGTTGTAATGTTGGTAATTGTGGCTTTCGGATTCAAATTACCCGCGATTTTTCTGATTTTGTTAGCCGATTTTGGTGTTCGTGCATTTACCAAGATGCGTTTCAGCCTGCTGAGCTGCGTTGCTTACTGGTTGACCAAAGCATTGCGACTTCCGGAGAAACCGATTGATAAAGCGCCCAAGATCTTTGCTGCCCGAATGGGCTTTGTTATGGTGTTGGCCATCTTGGTCTTGAACTTTGGAGGTTTTCTGACTGCTTCCAAAATTATTGCAGGGATTCTGGTGTTTTTTGCCGGCTTGGAATTTTCAATTGCCTTTTGTGCCGGTTGTACAATTTACACGCTTTTTGTCTTGCCGTTCTATAAAAATTCGTGATGGTATCGTATCCGATTCAATTATAATAAAACAGGCTTGTAACTCTATCAGAAGTTATCAAGCCTGTATCATTCTATATTAATTGGAATTCAGTTCATTTTTTAAGCAAACCGATTCCGCAATTTCTTTAACATCTTTCCCTGAGAAATTTCCGGAAGTCATAATCAACAGATTTTTATTGTGCCAGTTTTCAGATTGAAGCTTTGAAAACAGCTCATCCGAGTCGGTTGATACTTGTAGGCCCTGCTTTGCAAAAGCATTGGCGACCTGCTCTTTACTAATTGGTTCAAGCCGTTTGTGCTCAATGGTATGTGGGTCAAAATAAACAAAAGCTTCGTCGGCCGAGGCCATGCACCCTTCATACTGAGGCAGGAACTCTTTTTTCAACGAACTGAAGGTGTGCAGCTCCATCACAGCAACTAATTTCCGGTCGGTAAACTGCTTTTTCACAGCTTCGGTTGTTGCTTTCAGTTTTGAAGGTGAGTGTGCAAAATCGTAAAACACGGTACAATTTCCGTTTTGCGCCAGCACTTCCAGGCGGCGGGCTGCGCCTTTAAAGGAAGTCATCGCGTTGTAGAATTGCTCATCGGTTATCCCCAGCTGACTGCAAACCAATTTCGCTCCGGCAATGTTTTGCAGGTTGTGATCCCCAAAAACTTGCAATGGGTATGTTTTGTCGTTGTTTTTCAGGTTCGTAATGCCATTCTCAGTTAACGACGGGTGCTCGAGGTAAGCTTCTGTTGAGATATCCTGACGCACTTGACCGGCAATGTTTACCAGGTTTTCGTCGCCACTATAATAAAAAAGTGAACCGTTTTTTTCAATCAAGTCAGCAAAAATCCGAAACTGCTCCACATAGTTCCCGAATGTCGGAAATACGTTGATATGATCCCAGGCAATACCGCTTAGCAAAGCGATGTTTGGATGGTAGAGGTGAAACTTCGGTCGGCGGTCGATAGGCGACGACAAATATTCATCACCCTCAAAAACGGCAATCTGACTTTCATGACTTAGCGAAACCATTGTGTCAAAGCCTTCCAGCTTGGCACCGACCATATAGTCGAACAGTACGCCATTGGTTTTCAGTACGTGCATGATCATGGATGTGATTGATGTCTTTCCATGTGAGCCTCCTATCACCACGCGGGTTTTATCTTTTGTTTGCTCGTACAAATACTCGGGGTAAGAGTATATTTTCAGTCCCATCTCCTGGGCTTTTAACAGCTCAGGGTTATCGGGGCGGGCATGCATGCCTAAAATAATGGCATCAATCTCCGGACTAAGTTTTTCCGGGTGCCAGCCAAAATCTTTCGGTAATAAACCATATTGCTCCAGTCGGCCTTTCGAAGGCTCAAAAATTTCATCATCACTTCCGGTTACCTGGAATCCTTTTTTGTGCAAGGCAATGGCCAGGTTGTGCATGGCGCTTCCGCCGATCGCTATAAAATGAATGTGCATAGTGTTTGTTTTGCAGAAAGACCAAAGATAAACATTCGGGCGTATCAAAGGGGGATTCGATGTACGAAGAAATTGAATAAAAAAGAAAAAGCCGGAGCATAACGTTCCGGCTTCTGGTTGTAAATGTTCAGTATTTCCAAATAATCAGGATTGTTTTTTTTGTACACCGATTCCGGCTTCCGGAGTCAACATGTAAAATGGATCTGTAAATTGAGGGCCACCACTAAAAGGTTCTTTTTCAGGGTCAATGTGAGGGTCCAGGTCGACAAAATTAAAACCACCTAATCCGGCAGCTAAATGGACCGAAGTGCCTAAGCCCAACTTACTCTCGAGCATGCAGCCAATCATCAGCCCTTTGTTTGCACTACGGGCAATTGCTGCAATGTCCAGTGCTTCAACTAAGCCCGACTTCATGATTTTAATATTAATGAGGTCAGCACAATCTGCTTTTATGACGTTAATCGCATCCGCTGCGGTGAAAACACTTTCGTCGGCAGCAATTGGTACCGATGTGCTTTCTTTTACACGCTTCATGCCTTGTAAATCATGTTTGACCACTGGCTGCTCGAACAACTCGGGACGAATTCCCTGTTTTTCCAATACTTCCAAAAAATGAATGGCATCAGCCGGAGAGTAACCTTGATTGGCGTCCAGCATAATCCGGCACTCCGGAGCACCCTCTTTTATGGCAATCACCCGTGCTACATCATCTTTCAGGTTTTTCCCAACTTTTGTTTTCAGCGTTCGGTAGCCTTTGTTTGCCAGTTTTTGGGCATTTGACTTAGCGGTGGCAGCATCGACAATATCTACGGTGTAATCGGTTTCGATTTGATGTTCAGCGCCGCCTATAAACTGGAAAAGTGGAATGTTCAGGCTTTTGGTATAGGCATCCAATAAGGCCATTTCGATGGCGCAGCGGGCTGTTGCCTGAGCCCAAAACACCGATTTCAAATGTTTGGATATTTGACGGTAGTCGGAGGCATATTGCCCGATCAAATAATCGCGACAACTTAGTAAGGTGGCAAGTGCAGTACCTTGGTTTTCGCCATTAACAGGCTCCAGAGGCGCTGCTTCACCAAAACCCTGTTTCCCATTTTCGAGTTCAAGCGTAATCAAAACATTCTCGATTTGATATTTCGCACCGGTTGCAATTGTAAAGGGGGCGTCCAAAGGAATGTTCAACTTCTCAATGTGAACATCAATTATTTTAGTTCCTTTCATCTTTGGTTCTCCAGGTTTTAAGGGTTTTTAAAAGATAGTCCAGTTGCTCTTGTGTGTGTGCAGCAGACAAAGTCATTCGGACCAAATAGCGATCCAATTTTACGGGGTATTTTACCGCAGGGGCAATAATTTTGTTTGCAGCGAGGTATTCTGATAGTTTTGTTGCTTCTTCTTCCGAATTAAAAAATAACGGTATGATTGGAGTTGGTTGCAGGGTGATCTCGAATCCCATGGCGGCAATGGCCTCTTTGCAAACAATCGATTTCGCAATTAGTTCCTGATGTATTTCCGGGTGTTCTGAAAGTACGTTCAAGGCTGCAATTCCTGATGCAACGGCTGTTGGCGGCAGTGAGGTTGATGCTCCGTAAAAGGCAGAAGTTTGACGAATGGCCCCAATCATTTCTGATGATCCGGCGATAAAACCCCCATATGATCCGAGGGCTTTACTCATGGTCTCCGACTGGAAAATCAGTGGCGACTTGTCGAGTTTAAAATGCTCCGGTGTTCCTTTTCCGTTTTCACCCAAAACACCTGTTGAATGTGCATCGTCGACCAGAATTAAAGCTCCGTATTTTTCTGCCAGCGTGTGAATCCGGTCGAGGGGAGTTATCTCGCCAGTCAGGGCAAAGATCCCGTCAGTGGCGATTAATACCTGTTGACCTTTGTATTTAAGTAAAAGTCTTTCGAGTGCATCGGTATCCAAATGGGGATAACTTTCAACGGTCTGAATATCTCTTGGAATGCCGTCAATAATACTGGCATGAGCCATCGAGTCTGTTAGAATTACCGAGACCTGATCTTTGAGGTAATCCATGATCAGCTTGTTCCCCATGTAGCCCGATGCGAAAATGAGAGCATCCTCCTTTCCTTTAAATGCGGCCAGCTTCTTCTCGAGCAATAAGTGAATATCGGCAGTCCCGGTTGTTTGCCGGGCAGCTGAAAAGTTGGCGCCATATTTTAAAACTGCTTCAACAGCGCTGTTGATCAATCGATGGTCAGCTGCAAGCCCTAGATAGTTGTTCCCTGCAAAATAATGATATGATGTATGATCAACGATGATGTTCTGACCAATTTTACTTTCCAGTGTGACTTTCATTGCTCCGGTTTGTTAATGCACATCCTAATTTGGAGTGGTATTGTGAATTTCGATTTCGAAGAATTAAGTATTTATAAGATGTATGACAAATTTAGGATTTATGATTGAAAATTATCATCCTAATATCTGGGGGTTAAAGAAAAATTAACTCAAAAACGGAAGCTTTTCTACGGAAACAGGATTTGGGATGTTCATTCGGCTAGTTCACATTCGATAAAGCCCCAGTTAGGGATATAAAGGCGCAGGGTACTTCCGGAAACCTTATACATTGAAATTTGAGGAATAAGTTCTGCCAAACGGCTTGCAAACGGGGTGTCGCAACAAATCTCAGTGCAAGTCGGTGGACTAAGGTTCAGGTGTTTGTCGGTAATGGTTAAAATGCTCCCAACACATGTATTTACATTAAGTTGGAGCTCGTAGCTTTTGTCCGTATTTATGGTGAAGTAAATCGGTTCATCATTCTCATTGGATAGGCTATCGTTGATTGCAACAAAATCGGTTACTTCCCAAATTTTAAAGACATTCCCCGCCGGTCCGTCAATTTTTTCGCAGGATATCAGAATAACTGACAGGCAAAAAGCTGCAAAGATTTGCTTGAGATGACTCATGAAGTCGATTTTCAGTGTGATATAAAAGTAGAGTCTCCAATCCAAACGACCAACCGTTTGAGCTAAGTTTTGGCCTCTTGAGGTTGTCAAATGTGTTTTCAATGTAAAATTTAGGGTGCAATCTTCAAAAATAGGACGGATTCATCTTTTAATTTCAATTTCTATATCTACTTTTGACCAATTAACCAATTTGGTCAAATGGAAGGTTGCAATAAACATGAAGAAGCGCAAGCCGCAAAAAGGGCACAAATAATTGATGTTGCTCAAAACAGGTTTGCCCAGTTTGGCTTCGAGAAAACCTCGATGCAGGAAATTGCCAACGACATGCAAATGTCGAAAGGGTCGCTGTATTATTACTTCCCGGACAAAGAAGCATTATATCGGTCTATCATTGAACGGGAGAAAGATGAGTTTTTGCAGACTATCCGAAGTAAAATTGAGGTGTTGAATGAGCCTGAAGATATGTTGCATCAATATGCAATAACCCGATTGGACATGACGGAGAGGCTTATCAATTTGTCGCGCATGAAGATGATGTACCAGAAAAACCTGCAGTCGTTTATGAGCGATACGGTTAGAGATTTTAATCATCTGGAAGATTTGCTGATTGAAGATATTTTGAAGATTGGGAACGAAAGAGGCATTTTTCGGATTGAAGATTTAAAAGCAACAGCAGCTCTTTATAATGATTCGGTGCGCGGGTTGCGAATGTTGTATCTGCGGGATAAGCATACCTTTCAGAAAGAGCGGGACAAACAAGCGCATTTAGATCAGATCAAGCTTTTCCTCGATATTTTTTGTCGGGGGCTAAGAATAAGTTAAAAACATAAAATAACAGAAACTGGAATATGAATAAAAAAATGAAAAGGGTATATCTGCCCGTGATACTGGTGTTGGTTCTGGTTATTGGAGGAGGAACCTATTGGTATTTGGACTATCTGAAATATGCATCTACCGATGATGCTTTTGTAGAGTTCAATACCTTAACGGCGAGTCCCAAAATCATGGGGCGAATTGCTAAATTATATGTTGATGAAGGCGATAAAGTAAAGCAGGGAGACTTGCTTTTTGAACTCGATAGTACCGATTTGGTTGCTCAGAAACTTTACCTGAAGAGTATGGAAGCACAAGCTGAAGCAAAGGCGCAGGAGGCGCAAGCCCGCTTTGCATTAAATAAGCAGCAGTTAAATGTGTTGCAGGTTGAAGTTGATAAAACGAAAAAGGACTTTGAGCGCGCTCAGATTCAGTATGAAGGAAGCGTAATTACGAAAGAAGCTTTTGATCATGCGCAGGATGCTTATAAAGAAGCACAAGCGAGATTGGCTTCAGGTCGTAAAGATATTGAGTTGGCATCGGCTGCTCAAAAAAGTGCAGAAGCTGCTGTTGGTTCAGCAATCAGTCAAATTCAGGTTGTTAAGTCACATTTGCAGGATGCACGGGTTTATGCTTCATCAAATGGTGTGGTTGCAAAACGCTGGTTGTTGGAAGGTGATGTTGTTCAGGCCGGACAATCGGTTTATTCGATGGTTGAGAATGATGATGCCTGGGTGAAAGTTTACCTGGAGGAAACCAAATTGGGTGGTATTCAAAACGGTAGTACAAGTAAATATACCCTTGATGCCTATCCCGGAATCACTTTCGAAGGGAAAGTATTTTACGTGGGCGCGAGTACTGAGTCGCAATTCTCGTTGATTCCACCAAATAATGCTTCCGGTAACTTTACGAAAGTGACACAGCGTATTCCGCTAAAAATCAGCATTGATGATGTTGAAGGAGGACAAAGTTTAAGTAAGTATCCGCTGTTGTCGGGGATGTCGGTGGTTGTTAAAATTGAGCGGAACTAAGCGTATGTTTAGTATTTTTTTACATCGGTTACGTTGGAATTTACGACCACGAACCTCTTTCCTTCATCCCCGAAAAGGTTCTTATAAGTGGTGGTTGCTTGCCAATGTGATGATCGGAACATTTATGTCGGTGCTCGATGCGACTATTGTAAACGTCGGGCTTCCTAAAATCATGGCAAACTTTGGTGCTAGTCTCGACCAGATTGAGTGGGTACTGACTGCTTACCTGTTGGCACTGGCAGTTGTATTGCCCATTGCTGGATGGATGGCTGACCGCTTTGGTTACAAACGGATTTATTTTTTGGGCTTACTCTTGTTTACTTTAGGTTCGGCACTTTGCGGAATCTCGGTGAACGAGCAGACCTTGATTATTTCGCGTGTCATACAAGGATTGGGGGCCGGAACGATTATGCCTATGGGTATGGCAATTGTCAGCCGTGAATTTCCCCCAAAAGAACGTGGTGTTGCTCTTGGATTTTGGGCTGTTGCTGCGGCGAGCTCGGTGTCCTTCGGGCCGCTTATTGGAGGTTACCTGATTGACAAATTCAGCTGGCAGCTGATCTTTCTGGTTAATGTTCCGATTGGGTTAATCGGGTTGTTTGTTACCTACCTTATTCAACAGGAATATAAGAGTAAGGTGATTCGTAAATTCGATCCCTGGGGCTTTTTCTCCATTGTGATCTTTTTACCGGTCATGCTTTATGCTTTGTCGGAAGGGAAAGCTGTTGGAAATTCAGAAGGATGGACTGCACCTTACATCTTGCTTTGTTTTGCGGTGGCCATTATCAGTCTGACTGTTTTTATTGTTGCCGAGCTGCATGTCAAAGACCCGTTTATTGATATCAAATTACTGAAGGAGTGGAATTTTGGCTTGAGTAATTTAATCATGTTTATTTTTGGAATAGGCATGTTTGGGACACCTTTCATTCTCCCGCTTTTTCTTCAAAATTCGCTAGGATGGACTGCTATTCAGGCCGGTGCTGTTTTCCTTCCTGTAGGGGTTATTCAGGGAATTGTGGCACCTTTTGCCGGGAAAATGGTTACCAAAATCAATGCTAAAATTGTATTGCTAATTGGTATTGCCTGCATTGTATTAAGCTTTGTTTTGGGATATTTCCTTTCGTATCAGACCGAACATGCGGCCATTATGACGATGCTGTATTTTCGGGGTCTGGGTATGGGTATTCTTTTTGCGCCGCTTAGTGCAATTGCCTTATCTAAAATTTCGAGAGATGAGATGGCTCAGGCTTCCAGTTTGTTTAATGTGACCCGACAGTTGGGAGGTAGTTTTGGCGTGGCTATTTTGAGTAGCCTGCTCACAACACGGACTATTTTTCACCAGCAAATTTACGGGGAGCAGCTTAACCGCAATTCGCCTGAGTTTTTGAGTTCAGTGTCTCGCTTGTCTCAGCATATCGTACACTCGGCCGGAAGCTCGGTCAGTCAATCTCTGCAGCAAGGAAAGATGTTGTTGGTTCAACATACGATGAATCAAGGATACATTCAGGGAATCGCGGATGATTTTCTGATAGCAGCTGCTATTACGGTACTGGGAGCTATCCCGGTATTGGCTTTGCAGACTAAGAAAAAGGATGAAGATGATGTTGCTGAAGCTCCGGCTAAATAACTCAGAACCAAAGAATGTAAGAACAAATAATACATTGTTTATGAAAGTAATGAAATTCAGATTTCTAAAAAATATGGTTGGTGCGATGCTGATCCTGTTCTCAGCAGTTGGCATAACCGACGCAGCGGGCAATGAAAACTCTTATGAGCTTGATAGTTTGCTTCAGCATATGATTGCAAACAACCCAAACATATTAAAGGCACAGCAATCGCTTGTACAGGCTGATGAACAGATGGAGCTTGTACGCTCGGCTTTACGCCCTTTGGTTAATGGCGTAGCCTCGTATACCCGGGTTGGACCGGTTAGCAAATTCGATTTACCGGGGCTTGGTGAGGCCGAGTTAAATCCTGCGAATAATATGAATGCGGAAGTTAGCTATGAGCAAACTTTGTACGATTTTGGTCGTACCGACAAGTCACTCGCAGTAGAAAAAGCTCGCAAAGAACTTTTAAATGAGTCGATCGGGCAGTTGCAGGAACAATTGAGCCTGAAGATGATTAACACCTATTTCCAAGTGGTGTTTTTGCAGAATGCCATTGAGATTAATCAGGAAGAGATGGCCAACCTGCAAGAACACGAGCAAACAGTGACCAAAAAGCTGGATGCCGGAACGTCAACAAAATACGAGTTGCTTTCTACGCAAGTACGGATTTCGAAGTTGAAAAGCAAACGTGTTGACCTAAAGTCATTGCGTACCAAGGAGCTGGCCGTATTGTCCACTCTAGTGGGAGAAGATTTTGAATCGGATGTGAAATTCCCGGAAGAGCTTCCCCAATTGCTCGTTCAAACTGAGGTTGGAACAGCTTTGCAGCAGGCTTTTGCGAATCGTGATCAGATTAAAATTGCAGAAACGCAGGAGAAGATTGCTGATTTGCAGAAAGAGGCCATCCATTCTTCGGTAAATCCAAGTATATCGGCTATGGCTTCGGCAGGGCTTAAAAATGGCTTTGAACCCGATATTCAGGAAATCAGGCCGAACTATGCTGTTGGTGTCGGTCTGCATGTTCCGATTTACAGCGCCTCAAAAACAAAACACCAGTTGGCCCTTCAAGAGGCCAAGCAGGAAGAGCTACATTATGCGACAGAGGCGGAAAAACGAAATGTTAAGCAGGATGTTATCCAATCGATCGAAGACCTGAAAGCTGCAAAACTGAAAATTGAGCAAAATGAAATGCAGTTTCAACAGGCCGAAGAGGCTTATAAGCTAGCCGAAGTTAGTTTTAATGCAGGAAGTATTACCAACCTCGATTTACTGGATGCTTCAACCAACCTGGAGGACAGTAAACTTGAACTCTTAAAAACAAAAATAGACTATCTGTTAGCTGGTTATCAGTTAAAACATACTACCGGTGAAAAGTTATACCAATAAGTTTTCATTTTAAATATTGAATCGTGAATGCTTCTTCCTTCGGGAGGAAGCATTTTTTATGAACTTTAACAAATGGTTAATATTAAGAATCGGTCTAAAGAATGAAAATAAAAGGCATTTTTGTCTTAAATTATGTTCCCTAATCTGATGTTATTCAACTTGTTGGTAATCCTGCGATGCAGAGATTTTAATTAAATAGAATATGGAGAAAGTTTGATATGTAAATGCTTGAAAAACAAACGCTGACTTTTGTTAGTAAGCTGTTAAAAACTTGAAAGACTATGAGATTCTATGCTCAAAAACCACTAATTTTGGCAACTGATTTTCTTAACAGTTACATTATGGCAGAAAAATATAACAAACTTTTTCAAGAATTTCCTCCTGTCAGTAGCGAAGATTGGAAAGCAAAGATTGTAACCGATCTGAAAGGCGCTGACTTTGACCGCAAATTGGTTTGGAGGACTAACGAAGGTTTTTCCGTTCAACCGTATTACCGTCAGGATGACTTGGCAAACTTGAACTACCTGGATACACTTCCCGGTCAGTTTCCGTTTGTTCGGGGAAACAAGACCAATGACAACGACTGGTATGTTCGTCAGAACATCGTCGTAAAAGATTTTGCAGAGGCCAACAAGAAAGCACTGGATGTATTGATGAAAGGTGTTACTTCGTTGGGCTTTGTGTTTAATGAGTGTAACAATGTTACTAAAGACGACATGGCAGTGTTGTTGAAAGACATCTGTCTGGAATCGATCGAAGTAAACTTTGTTGCTAAGTGCTACACCGCAAAAATCGCAGAAGCTTTTGCTGACTATGTGTTGGCAGGTAAATGGAATCCTGCAAATGTTGTAGCATCTGTAGCTTGCGATCCATTTGGAAACTACCTCATGTACGGACGCATGAAAAACGGCGTTGAAGGTTCAGTAGAACAAGCAAAAGCACTGATTGAAAAATCAGCTAAACTTCCTAAATACCGCGTAGTTGCTGTAAATGCGAAAAATTTTGCTGCAGCAGGTGCTTCGGCTGTACAAGAGTTGGGGTTTGCTTTGGCTCAGGGAGCTGAATATCTTTCAGCTTTAACTGAAGCAGGTTTGGCCGTAAATGAAGTTTCTAAAAAGTTGAAATTCAACTTTAGCGTTAGTGCAAACTACTTTATGGAAATTGCTAAGTTCCGTGCTGGTCGTATGTTGTGGGCTCAAATCGTTAAAGCTTACGGTCCCAAATGCGATGGCTGTTGCAAAATGAATGCTTACGCCGAAACCGGATCATGGAATAAAACATTCTACGATCCTTACGTAAACATGCTGCGTACTCAAACTGAAACAATGAGTGCTGCACTGGGTGGTGTTGATTCAATTGCAGTTCTTCCGTTCAACGCAATTTACGAAGATACAACAGTGTTCTCTGATCGTATTGCGCGCAACCAACAGTTATTGTTGAAAGAAGAATCTCACTTCGATAAGATTGTTGACCCGGGTGCCGGTTCATACTACATTGAAGAATTGACTGCTTCAATCGCTGAAGAATCTTGGAAACTGTTCCTGACTGTTCAGGATAAAGGTGGTTTCCTTGCAGCGGCTAAAGAAGGTTTCATCCAGGCTGAGATTAAAGAGATGGCTCAGAAACGCGATATGAAAGTAGCTACTCGTCGCGAAAACATCCTGGGTACAAACCAATTTCCGAACTTCACTGAGAAGTTGTCAAAAGAAGACGTTGATGCAGCTGTTTTCGAAGCAACTGATTTAACTGCTGAAGATGCAGAAATCGAAACATTGAAACCTTACCGTGGTGCTCAGGCTTTCGAAAAACTGCGTATCGCTACCGATAAATATTCAAAAGAAAATAAACGTCCTTTGGCGTTCATGTTAACTATTGGTAACCTGACTTTCCGCAAAGCTCGTGCTCAGTTTGCATGTAATTTCTTTGCTGTTGCCGGTTACGAAGTGAAAGACAACAACGGTTTCGCAACAATTGAAGAAGGCTTGGCTGCTGCTAAAGAAGCAGGTGCTGAGATTGTTGTAATCTGTAGTTCTGATGATGAATATGTTGAGTTAGCTCCTGCTACTTTCGATGCAATGAAAGGCGAAGGAATTTTTGTTGTAGCTGGTGCTCCTGCTTGCATGGATGATTTAAAAGCTAAAGGCATTGAAAACTTCATTCACGTGAAGAGCAATGTACTTGAAGACTTGAAAGCGTACAATGCAAAGCTAGGGATAGTTTAAGCAGATATTAAGACATCAGAATTTAGACAATAGACATTTAGAATGCACAATTACCGGGAAATAAAAATTTGGCAGAAGGCAAGAATCCTAGTAAAGGATGTTTACCTGATGACCAAACAATTTCCATCTGAGGAGCTTTATGGCTTGACTTCTCAAACGCGCAGGGCTGTCGTTTCTGTCATGTCAAATATTGCAGAAGGAGCCGGTCGGGGAACGAATAGAGATTTCAATCATTTTCTTGATATAACAAAAGGGTCTTTGTTTGAAGTTGAATCATTAAAAATTCTTGCATGCGATTTGGAATATATTTCAGAGAGCGTGAAAAAAGAACTGTTAATTAAAAGTTCCGAGATTGTCAAAATGCTGATCGCTTTTCAGAAGAATTTAATCTAATGTCTAGAATCTAGAATCTAAAATCTATTTAATTATGAAACCAGATTTTAAAAGTATCAATATAAAAACAGCAGCTGCGCAGCAAAAAGCCAGCGAATGGGCTGCTGAACACAAAATTTCAAAAGACTGGATCACTCCGGAGCAAATCCCGGTGAAACCGGTTTACACCAAAGAAGATTTGGAAGGCATGGAGCATTTGAACTATGCTTCAGGTTTGCCACCATTCCTTCGCGGACCTTACTCAGCCATGTATCCTTTGCGTCCATGGACCATCCGTCAGTATGCAGGGTTCTCAACTGCTGAAGAGTCAAACGCTTTTTATCGCCGTAACCTGGCTGCCGGACAAAAAGGTCTTTCTGTAGCTTTTGACCTGGCAACTCACCGTGGTTACGACTCAGACCACCCTCGTGTCGTGGGTGATGTTGGTAAAGCCGGTGTGGCAATCGACTCAATCCTGGATATGAAAATCCTGTTCGACCAAATTCCATTGGATAAAATGTCAGTTTCGATGACCATGAACGGTGGTGTATTGCCGGTAATGGCTTTCTACATCGTTACAGCATTGGAACAAGGCGCTACTTTGGATCAATTGGCCGGTACCATTCAAAACGATATTCTGAAGGAATTCATGGTGCGTAACACGTACATCTACCCACCGGAATTCTCCATGAAAATTATCGCTGATATCTTCGAGTTCACTTCTCAGCACATGCCGAAGTTCAACTCAATCTCAATCTCGGGTTACCACATGCAGGAAGCTGGTGCAACAGCCGATATCGAAATGGCTTATACCCTGGCTGATGGTTTGGACTATATC
>NZ_JBZQJF010000160.1:0-10847 GCF_059905295.1 Mangrovibacterium sp. | reverse complement strand
CTGCTCGACTATGCGATAAACGCCAGCCTGGTGATCTCGAACATTGCTATGCTCAAGCATGACCGCGCAGGATTGATCACCTTCTCCAATCAAATTCACAACCTGCTGCCGGCCGAAAGGAAAGGCGGGCACCTTCAGCACATCATGGACGTTCTATACAAGCAGGAAACCGACTTCAACGAGTCATCCTTCGAAGCCTTATATGCCTCCATTTCCGGAAAAATACGACAGCGCTCCTTACTCATTTTATACACCAATTTCGAAGGACTACCATCGCTACGACGTCAGCTACCCTATTTTAAAAAGCTGGCAAGCAAACACCTGCTTTTAGTGGTCTTTTTCGAGAACTCGGAGATTGGTCAAACCACCAACCATAGATCGCATAATATGGAAGAAGTTTACATCAATTCCATTGCACGAAAATTTGTACACGACAAAAAGGTTATGGTCAATGAGCTAAAACGCTACGGAATATTATCGCTGCTCACTCCACCTGAAGGACTTTCGATAAACCTCATCAACAAATACCTGGAAATAAAAGCCCGCGAACTGATTTAGCTAACCCTTATATCTCCTGCACTTCAACTTAAAAAAGGAATAAAAAATTAATTCATCTGTATTCCTTTAACATATGCTTTTTGCTAACTTTAAGTGGTTACAACACGTCAAAATGGTTACATGAAGGAGCTATTGATAACTAAATTCTTTTATCAGTAATGAACAAAAGCCTGAGTGTACAGTTTTTAATAACAGAAATTAAATAATCAATACTATGGCAGACTTATCCACCACTTACATGGGATTGAAATTAAAATCCCCAATCATTCTTGGAGCAAGCAACCTCGTAACAAAACCCGAAGCTATTGAGCAAATTGAAGCAGCCGGCATTGGGGCAATTGTTTATAAATCGTTGTTCGAGGAACAAATTCATCTGGAATCAATCCAAATGGATGAAGATTTACATGAATACGAAGAACGCAATGCCGAGATGACCCGACTTTTCCCGGATATGGAGCATGCCGGACCAAAGGAGCACCTGCTCAATGTAAAAACACTGAAAGAAAAAGTTAGTGTTCCGGTCATTGCAAGTTTAAATGCCATTTATGAAACAACTTGGGTAGAATATGCACAGGAATTGGAACAAACCGGCGTTGATGCCCTGGAAATTAATTTATATGCCACCCCCGGATATTTCGAGGTTGAGGGCGAAAAAATTGAAGAGAGACAGGTTCAGATTATCAAAAGTGTGAAAAAGGCAGTATCAATCCCGGTGAGCGTAAAACTGAGTCCGTTCTACTCCAACACACTAAATTTCATCAAAAAACTGGATGAAGCCGGAGCTGATGGATTTATTCTGTTCAACCGCTTCTTCCAACCCGAGATTGACATTGAAAAAGAAGAATTCTTCTACCCATGGGATTTAACACACGAGGGCGACTACCAGTTGTCATTACGCTATGCCGGCTTGTTACATGGGAACACTGATGCCAGTGTCTGCTCAAGCCGCGGTATTGCAAATTCGGCCGATGTTATTAAAATGTTGCTTGCCGGAGCCGACGTTGTTCAAATGGTTTCAGCATTCTATAGAAACCAACCTTCTTATGCAGCTACACTGTTGAAAGAAATTAATGAGTGGATGGATAGTAAAGGCTACAAAAAGCTGAAAGATTTCCAAGGAAAACTTTCACGCAAAAAAATGAGTGATCCGTTCACCTACCAACGTGCTCAATATGTTGACATTTTGATGAAGTCGGAAGAAGTATTTAAAACACACCCGATGGTTTAGAACTAAAAATATTCTATGACACAGGAAAGGCTTTCCCTCCCGGGCAAAGCCTTTTCATTTACCCTAAATTACTGTAAGTCTGATTTTTTTCGTTTTCAATTTGCTACCATCAACCAATTGGATGAGTTGATTACATTTAGAACGATGAACGGCCACAAAAGCACAATCTTGCTTCAATTCAATTACACCCAGATGCTCCTTTCCCAACTGGCCTTGCTTAAAGAACAATCCGGCTAAATCACCTTTCGATATTTTATCTTTCCGACCACCTGAGATCATCAAGGTTGTCCATTCCGAAGCTTTAAGAAGAGGTGCTTCCACAAGTTCTTCAATCTCTGTCTCTGGAATAAACTCTGGTAAACTCTCCTCTTCCCATTTTAAAACATAAGCCGTTCCGTCGCTGAACATGCGGGCAGTACGACCATTTCGATGCGTAAACTCGTGGCTGCGTCCCGGTAGTTGATAATGAATAATAAAGCGGATCTCCGGAACATCGATGCCTCGGGCTGCCAAATCCGTTGCCAACAATAACTGATGGGTTCCATTCCGAAATTTAATTAATGCTCGTTCCCGATCATTTTGTTCCATACCTCCGTGAAAACAGCCATGAGCAATCTTCTTTTCCGATAAAAACTGACTAATCCGGTCGATGCTTTCTTTATAGTTGCAGAATATGATTCCCGGCTCATTACCGATATGGCAGAGCGCATCGACCAATGTGCCCAATTTATCTTTTTCAGGTGAGATGATTGTTTTCATTGTCAAGCGGGACTCCCCTTCTTCCAGAAAGTTCAAAACTTTGGGGCTCTTCAATCCAACAAAAGCAGGCACCGAAGCATGCATTGTTGCTGATGTCAGTATCTTCTTTTTCAGGTCGGGAAGCAAAGCAATAATTTCACTCATCTCTGCTTCAAATCCAACCTCCAACGACTTGTCGAACTCATCAAGCACTAGGCTTCGAATATTATCCGTTGAAAAGGTATCTCGCCGCAGATGGTCAGCAATTCGCCCCGGAGTACCGATCAGGATTGCAGGTGGGTGACTTAAATTCAACCTATCTTTCGAGAAAGACTGACCGCCATAAACAGCATTGGTCTTAAAACCAGAGCCCATGTCGCGGGTAACTTGCTCAATTTGAATTGCCAGCTCACGTGTAGGAACAATGACCACCGCTTGTACACCATGAATATTTCGGTCTAACCCGGCAATTAACGGCAACATAAAAGCAAGCGTTTTACCCGAACCTGTTGGAGAAAGCAAGACAACTTCAGCATTCGAATGAATGGCCAGCTGCACTTCCTCCTGCATCTGATTCAATTCGGCAATATTCAATTTTGCCAGTATACTTTTCTGATTTTTAATCGACTTTGACATGCCGCAAAGATAAGGGAATTTTAAGAGCCCAAAACCAGCCCTGAATATTAACAAAATCAATATACAGCGCTCATTTAATTATTGGGAAGGACCATGATCTTCTGGACTACAACTTTTTCAGAGCTGTACACAGTCAGGAAATAAATACCTTTATGAAGTGCCATTCCTGATAAATACAACCGGTACTTATCGTTATTGACAGCTGTCTTTATAATCAAACGGCCTTGAATATCCTGTAAAGTCAGATATTTGATGCGGTCTCCCGACTGCACATCCAGAAAATCTGAAGCAGGATTTGGAAAGCAACTAACCGAACTTACGCTGTAATCTGAAACTGCTGTGGCCGTAGATGGATTAAGCTCTACCCGGTAAAGTGAAGACTGTATATTCGACGTGGTTTCACATGACAGAAAGAGCTTTGTGGAATCTGAAAAGCAAATGCCTTCGGTTTGCCATTTGCTGCTATTACCAATCGTTACTTTAGCCACAGATCCGCTAAAAAATTGACTTCCTTGAAACCCATCGAGAAAACACAGAAATGAATTGAGCTTTGATCCATCGTAACCAACGAGAGCTATTTTCTTCGATTCCGGGTCATAGTCAGCACCAGTGACTAATCCTCCAATGTTATATTCTTCACTTGGACTAACCTGATAGTTCCCGGCTACCTTGGGAAGTTCATACACCCTTACGTGATAATCACGGTGGTCTTTCGTAAAAAGGAACAAGGAATCCCCGTATGAAATCATCGATTCACAGTCAAAATTAGTTTTGCTATCGGAACTAAATATTTGTTGATCGTTGTAAGAGAATTGGATAGCTTCAGCCTGAACATGTACCGTTGCTTGATCACCAATAGCGTTTTTGGCAATTTTCAACACTTTTAAATCAGTACGCGTCCCATTATTGTTCCCAAAATCACCAACATATATATATTCCTCATCCGATGTGATATCTTCCCAATCAACATTGGAAAAATTATCCACAATCACCGTCTGCAATATGGTTCCTGTAACAGAATCAATCGCAAGCAGATACGGGCTATTTCCACTGTCCTCATGTGTCCACAGTTTTCCATCGGTATAAACCAATCCTGAACTTTCCGGAATACTGTTCAGGGGACAAATTAAACTGTAGGATACATTTCCCGTCTCCATTTGTACAGACATTTCACCCCCTGTCCCGGAAGCCAACAGCTGCGAAGTTTCCAGGCACAAAACAAGGCTGCCGAAAATGACTTGCAAAAAAATCGCCAGCCTTTTCGTGCCTTTCAGTATCAAAGGTAGATTTTTCAATGTCGCTATTCTTAATTATAATGCGATGGAAGTACTTTCACCCCAAACGATTGGCTTGTCAGGATGTGAAGGATCTGTGTTCCATAGGCATTCCCGAACAGTCATCGTTTTCCTTTGCGTATCGATTGTAACCAGTTGAAATGAAAGCTTGGTTTCATCGTACCTTGAAATATTCCCTTTCATTGGCGAATCAACCTGAATAACTTTCAAATCTACATCGTGATTAGGCCCATAATAATCGTAGTACCTGTTTTCGTTATCATTACCATGAAAATAGACCTCAATGTTCGGATGCTTCTTCAGGAACTGAGCAAATTCGTTTTGTTCAATCGTACTGGGATCAGAAACAGATGAACCATCTTTGAAAACTTCCGGAAGAAGATTTTCAAACTTGTCAGTCGGGTTAATGTCATGTTTTCCATTCGGATTCGTGAAATGTTTCGATTCCACATTGGGTTCATCATGTTGGAACAACAAGACAGGAGTTGTATCGCTGACCATAGCCAGATCTTTTTCCATCCAAACCCGTTCGCACGAATCAGCCCACATGTTAATAAAAAGAAAATGCAAACCCGCGATATCACGTGAATAATGCACTTTGTCGGTTGCATAATTATAGGTTGAATCCGTTTTCGGTGTCGATGGGAACATGTAGTTGTAAATACCAACCAATGAACCATTATCCGTTGGAGGATGCATCTCGCGATAGAACCCCAGCGCATCGGTAATATCGTGATTACCGGGCAACAAAAAGACCGTCGCCTTTTTATTTTGATTGTTTTTCAAGGTCAGTCCGTTCAAGTATATTTGTTCAAACTGTCCCCACGAAGTTGTCGCATCCTGTATATCACCCTCTTCCCGATTGGCAATATCACCTGTATTAATAAAATAATCAATACCTCCAACCTTTTTACCGGCATTGACACCGCCATCGTTAGGCAAGGTTAAATCAGGCAATGAATTCATTTGCTTGACCATTGCTGCATTCACCACACTTGAATAGACATTGGAGTCGCCTTGGAACGTTGTTCGGGTAATCCCCAAATGCGTATCGGAAGTGTATACAAACTGGACTATCGAATTCTTCGAATCTACATGATCGGAACAGCTTATAAGCGTTAGCGACCCAACAAACATAATCGCCAGACTCGAGAGCCAAAACTTTCTTCTGAAATTAAACATGTACTTTCTTTTAATCTGAAATTAATAACAACACGATGTAATGTAATCAAAAGAAGCCAAGCTGGATTTATTCACCAGCTCAGCATCTTAACCAAAATTCACATCAAACATAAAGAAAAGGCTCCGCCCCTAATTTCATGATCAGCGGAACCTCCAAATAATACTAATGTTGGTTACCTGTACCATCTGTTGGGAAAGCGCCCAAGTCTACACTTGGAGCTGTAATTGTTGCTTTCAGGTCCGGATCGGAAACAGCGCTTGTTGCATCAATTGCACTAAATCCGATGTACCCTTTTCCAATAGCAGGGGAACCCGTTTGCAAATGGAAATCGTAGTTACCTACAAAATTATACAAGGTAACAGGACCGCTCACAGGCAACGAGAAGTTTACAAATTCGGGGTTGTTTTGTCCGATGAGTTCCGGAGCATCATAAACTTCACCTAAGGTGTAAGAGTCGGGATACCCCGGATAAAAAGTAGCAGGATCAGGAATATCTGTACTCTGCGGTTCGGTTGCATGGGTTACAGGGTAAATATCATTCACAGTAGCAATTGTATCTCCGTAGCTTAAGTTATTACCATAATAGCAATGTTCAATATCGGCGGCCGGATTTTCCAAAATACGCAAACCTGTTTTGCAATTTACCATAATATTGTCATAACAGTAGCCTCTTGCACCCTGCTCATAATTCGCATCAGCACCACGGTCCGGATCCACACTTCTCCATCCTCCGGTGATATACGTATTGTTGTACATGTTCACATTGGTTTGGGTCGATCCGTAAGTACCTTTATTCGATGCTTTTGTACCGCCCTTCGCTGAGCCAACAATCAGGTTATACGCCATATCACCAACCGACGAGTTTTTAACGTTAAACGCATCCCCATCGTTATAGGCCAATTTTTCAACCGTATTCCTCATAATGGAAAATTTTCCACCGTTCATCCTAACTGCATCAGTTGTTGAACCATATACCCATGAATCTTCCAGAATCAAGTATCCGTTTGGATTTTGAAAATGGATCACAAAAAGGTCATCTCCCGGATCATAACCAACAGTTGGATTGTCCGCTTGTGCTGTTCCTCCGGCAAAATCAAGGTGTGTCCATTTTATATCAACAAGATTGGCTGTCTCGCCACATTGAATTCCACCCCATAATTTTCCGTCTGGTTTAAGCCCTGGGTCAGTGTTGGGGTCTTGCAGGGTATTTAATTTATAATCCACCTGATTTTCATACGCATCCTTCCCTGTAATCCAGTTTGGATTTTCTTCTGTACCTAACGAAATGAATGCACCATTCACAATAATCTGAGCCGCCGGATCAAGAGACAGTAATTTTACACCACTTTGCATCAACAAAGTATCTCCTTCGTTAATTGTTATCTGGCTACTAAAATAGTAGGTCTTACCCTTTAACATGGTACCTTTCACACTACCTGAAAGATTTTCACTGTCTATTGTCTGGCCAATCTGTTTTTCTGGTTTCGAAATCACCGTATTATCGGATTTGTTACACGAAACCATGGCTATGGCAGCAAATGCCATGAAACCACCTAAGCATAGTCTTTTTTTCATAACTGATCTTTTAAACTGACTTGTATTAGTTTTTTCTTGTTAAATTATTAAAGCGGATACCAAAAGTGAATCTTTGTCCATAAGTATCTTTCTGCACCAGGACACGGTCATCCCGATTTTGATAAGGCAATGCAAACTTCCCTGTTTTGTAGATATTGGGCTGATGAATTTCAACCAATACCGGAGAATTCAAAATGTTGTTTACCTTACAGTACACAGTGAAATATTTGAAAATCCTTTTTTCAATTGAGAATGCTAATTGTGATGTTCCCCTTTGCCAGTAATCCAGTCCTTCATAAGGTGAAATCAAAGTGATGTTTTTGCCCGTGTACACCATCGCCAATTGGGCATTCACCCCAACCTTCGGATTCTTAAACAAGAGGGAGAGATTGCCCACATGTGGAGCTTGACCTCCTAATGGGCCTTTTTCAGTCGTATTCTCAGCAACATAATCGGTATTGTAAAAGAGTTTAAGGCGTTCTACACTTGAATGAGTGTAAGTGTAGTTACCCGAAATTCCAATATGCCCCCAGAACTTGGCTAAAGCCATCTCAAATCCATAGTTCTGTGCTTTGTCGGCATTCACCGGCCATAAAGTTGCACTTGACGTACCATTAAAATGGATACCGTTTTCGATGGGGTTGGTTATTTCTTTGTAAAATGCACCTAAAAGAATTTGGTCGGTTGAATTGGGGAAGAACTCATATCGTAAGTCAAAATTGTTTGAAGTTGCGTGCAGTAAATTTGGATTACCACTCATGTCGAAATTATCGCCTCGAATCGTATAAGGCACATATTCAAAGAAACCAGGTCTGTTGATTCCACTGAAATAAGACAACCGTACATCCTGCTCGTTATTCAATGTATATTTTAAATGCACACTCGGCAAAATATCCTGGTAAGTAACAGTACCTTCTGCCCCTGCTGCTATTTTAGGATCCTGCGCAGTTTTCCATCCTTGTTCTGTATTTTCAACACGCACACCAGCCAATACAGAGATCTTCTGATGCAGCAAGACAGTAGCCTGGATATAATAGGCCGAAATTTTCTCTGAAGCCGAGTAGGTCAATGGATTAATTGGACTTCCCTGAGCGGCAGTTGTACCATTAAACTGAAATTTATCCGCGGTTAGTTCTCCGTCAAAAGGAACGCGATCTCCAGTAGTCGAGGTCTTTGGAACTAAATCCCACTCGTTATAGTGGTTGTCCCTCGATTTGTCCCTATACATTCCTCCGGCAGCAAGCGTAACATCCTGCCCGGCGATTAAACGGTGATAATTAAGGTTAAGATACCCCGAATAATCTTCGTCGAAATTTCGGGTCCAGATTCTATAAAAAGGAATATTCAAAACCTCCGGCGTTGATACAGAGTTACCGTTAATATCATATCCAACCTCTTGTACGGTTTGGTATTCCGCCCAATCGGGCTCTTCATTTCTTGCTTTAGAATACACAGCTGACCAGTTCATCTTCAAATCCTCCATCAGGGTATGTTCCCCCTGTAAGGTCGAATTGTAAATACTTTGATTCTGAAGTCTGGAGCGGTACTTCAGATAGGTATTCCCGGTTCCGACTCCGTCTCTACCAATTGACAAGCTTGTGTCAATTGTTGCGCGATATTCAACATCAATCATCTTGAGGTAGAGGTTGTAGAAGCTTATTTTATTTTTAGAGTTAATGGTGTAATCTATTTTGGAATGCACACCATACCGGGTACTTTGCTTATTATATTGTCGACTGTAGAAATCTTCAAAAGATGGCACATTACCTGGCTCTGGCTGATTATTCGGCTTAAACCAAATCCGGTCAGAACCTTTGTATTCATTTTGATAGCTTCCGGCAACAATAATCCCCAGCTTCTTGTCTAAAAAACGATCACCAATAGAGAAATTAAAATTTTCATCGACCGGAAATTTCTTGGTTTTATAATCGAAATTCTTGTAGGTGAAATCAGCAGGCGTAGCTTCATAGCTTGAGCCATGGATATCCGCAGGGGATTTATAACTCACAACACTTTTATCGAAATTAGAATACTTTCGTTCGGCCAGCAATTCACTAAAGCCTGTCCCCGCATTAGCAGTAATGGTAAGAACTTCAGGGGCATCCTTCATAACCAGGTTCATGGCGCCACCAATTGCATCACCTTCCATCGCAGGGGTAAGTGCCTTGACGACCTCTAGTCTGTCCAGCAGATTTGATGGAAACATATCCATGGGAACATATCGGTATCTATTATTGGGGCTAGGGATCTTCACGCCGTTTACAAGTGTGTAGTTATAGCGTTTATCCATTCCCCGGATAATTGCATACCGGGCCTCCCCACTGCTAGTCCTTTGAACCGAAACGCCCGACATTCTTTGCAAAACACTGGCTGTGGTATTATCGGGTAGCAACTGAATAGTCTTAGCTGAGATGACATTTAAAACTTTGTCTGAATTTTTCTCAAGCGACCTTGCATAAACATTCGATCCTTTATCAAAATTGGCATGAACAACAACCTGATCGATATCCATCGAGGCAGGTTTCATTTTAAAGTCCATTTTTAGCTCGTCCGAATTATTCTTTACAACGATCTCGTGCTCCTGGGTTTCATAACTGACAAAAGAAACCACAACAGTATAGGTACCGGGTTTGAGGTTTTTAATGGTATAGGAACCATCCAAGCCGGAAATATCATATAAGTGTTTATCATTCTTTAAATAAACCTCCGCTCCGGTTAGCGTTTCTTTATCTTTAGCATCAAATACGCTTCCTTTCAAACTTGCTGCATTTGTCTTTAGCACGACAATAGACAGCATTGCTAACAAAGAAATTTTAAAGTATCCAGATAGTCTCATCAAAAGGGTTGTTTTAATTTCCAAAGGTCAAAAGTAGACCAAAACACAGACCCAAAACATAGACTATCAGCACTTTAACCAAAAGTTATTTTATGAAATTAAATTGACACGCCCATTTATCGGTTGTGTGATAATTTCTTTAGTTTTCCTTTAGATTTGTTTTGTATTATATCGTCACACAAAGTTTTCTTAGTTCCTATGGAGCTATAAACAAGCCATAAGCATTCCTATTCCAGAACAAATTAAACACCCCTCACAGGAGTCAAATACAGTGAAAAGAGCACAGTTTGACACTCTTATCCCTTGCCAACAAAAATCAAATGGATAACACAGAAGTAATTTATACAAAAAAGAAGACGACAATTATTTTTAAAATATACTCTGACAAGAAGGCTGATCCTTCTGCAGCCACATAGGTTTCTGACCGATAAAACTTAAATTTGCAAACTAACAACAGCAGATCAATGGCCGAAAAGAAGAAAATTCATCCTACCGTAAAGGCAAAATTACATCCACGAAACAAAAACAGGGAACGCTACGACTTTAGCAAACTTACTTTAGCTTGTCCGGAACTTACCCCCTTTGTCCGAGTCAATCCTTATGGCGATGAATCGATCGACTTTGCAAATGCTCAAGCAGTAAAAATGCTGAACAAAGCCATCCTGAAGGCAAACTACGGGTTCGATTACTGGGATATTCCGCCGGGTTATCTTTGTCCTCCAATCCCCGGGCGGGCCGACTATATTCACTATGCTGCTGATCTGCTGAGCGAATTAAATAAGGGAACCATCCCGACCG
>NZ_JBZQJF010000159.1:0-46345 GCF_059905295.1 Mangrovibacterium sp. | reverse complement strand
TATGCCACAATCGATCCGTGGGGCGGTGAAGAGTTAGGCGTCTTTTCAACAAAGGATTTTTTGAATTTCGACCGCCACCATTTAAACTGGCCGACCAAGACAGCCTGTACCAGTGCTAGTTCCAACAGTTCAATGGTTTGGGCGCCTTCAGTTCGGAAAGCTTCTAATGGAAAATACTACATGTATGTTTCTGTTGGAAGTGAAATTTGGGTAGGAATGAGCGATTCTCCTTTGGGCCCATGGAAGAATGCGAAGGCCGATAATTCGCCCTTGGTAGCTGCTGCAGACTTCCCAAAGGTGCACAATATTGATGCGGACTGCTTTGTAGACGATGACGGACAGGCTTATCTGTACTGGGGATCCGGATTTCATTGGGTAAATGGCATTTGTATGGCAGCCAAGCTGAATCCGGATATGATTTCTTTTCAGGAGGAACCGATCGATGTTACTCCGCCTGATTATTTTGAAGCACCCTATATGCTTAAGCGCTTCGGAAAATATTATCTCATGTTTTCGTCTGGCAAGGCGATTGATGCAAGTTATAAAGTTGGTTATGCCATTGGGAATTCGCCGCTAGGACCTTTTTTAAAGGGGGTTAACAGTCCCATTCTGGAAACCTCTGCTGATAGCACAACTTATGGCCCTGGTCACAATTCGGTATTCAGTGAAGGCGGGCAGGACTACATTTTATATCACCGTATTTTCCCGCAGGACTCAGCCTATGTTTTACGTCAGTTGTGTATTGATAGTCTGAATTTTGATGCTAATCACAACATCTTAAAAGTTCATCCCGGCAGCGGCGCTCGCTTTTGATTTAAACACGTTATAATCTTAAAACGATGAGTGCAAGTTTAAAAAAGACGTTTTTATTCGGAATAGTCAGCCTTTTGTTTTTTGCATGTCAAACGAAGAAAACGAAGGAGAAAGTATCCAGTCCTCAAGTCGACTTGATCCAACGAATTATTCCGGACCGGGCTAGTGAATTCGAAGTGGAAATTCTGCCTTCTGATTCCACCGACTGGTTCGAGCTGGAGTCGAAGGACCACAAGATCGTACTTCGTGGAAACAACGGAGTTTCGGTTGCTTCGGCGTTGTACTACTACCTGACCGAATATTGTCATTGTCAGATTACCTGGAACGGAACGAATTTGAACCTGCCTAAGGAG
This sequence comes from Mangrovibacterium sp., assembly GCF_059905295.1. Classification (NCBI taxonomy): domain Bacteria; kingdom Pseudomonadati; phylum Bacteroidota; class Bacteroidia; order Marinilabiliales; family Prolixibacteraceae; genus Mangrovibacterium; species Mangrovibacterium sp. Next base: position 45,179 of record NZ_JBZQJF010000159.1, on the reverse strand, counting down.
CTACCGGTAATTCCTGAAAAAGTGCACAAAAACAGTCCGTACGAGTATCGCTATTACTTGAACTATTGCACCTTTAACTATACCATGAGTTGGTGGGATTGGAATCGTTGGGAAAAGGAAATTGACTGGATGGCGCTGCATGGAATTAATATGCCGCTGGCTATCACAGGCGAAGAGTCGATTTGGGATGAGGTATACCGTTCATACGGGTTTACAGATGAAGATCTGGATCCGTTTTTCAGTGGGCCGGCTTACTTTTCCTGGTTCTGGATGGGCAATCTCGATGGTTGGGGCGGCTCGTTGCCAAAAAGCTGGAAAGACAGTCATCGCGAGCTGCAAAAAAAGATCTTACAGCGCGAGCGTGAGTTGGGCATGAAGCCTGTTTTGCCGGCGTTTACAGGGCACGTTCCGGCGTCATTTAAAAAATATTTTCCCAATGCTAAGCTGAAGCGAACCAACTGGGGAAACGATTTCGAGGATACGTACATTTTGGATGCCGATGATCCGTTGTTTGCAGAAATCGGTCAAAAATTTCTGGAAGTTCAGCAGAAAATATATGGAACAGATCATTTGTACTCGGCAGATACCTTTAATGAAAATGAGCCGCCTTCGGATGATCCGAAATATCTCTCGGAATTAAGTGCGAAAGTTTTCGAAGGGATGAAGTCGGCTGATCCTGAAGCAGTTTGGGTGATGCAAGGATGGCTGTTTTACAGTCACCGCGATTTTTGGAAAGCTCCGCAAATACAGGGTTTGTTGGGCGCCGTTCCCAACGATCGGATGATCATTCTGGATCTGGCAGCGGAAATTGAACCGGTCTGGAAACGTACTGAAGCCTTCTACGGAAAAGAATGGATCTGGTGTATGTTGCATAACTTCGGAGGAAATATCAGCCTGTTCGGACGTATTAAGAATGTGGCAGAACATCCGGCAGAGGCCTTGACCGATTCGACTTCGGGACAACTAAAAGGCATCGGTTTGACGATGGAAGCGATTGAGCAAAATCCGGTGCTTTATGAGTTGATGACTGACAACACCTGGCGCGATACACCGATCAATTTGAAGGAGTGGCTGCAACAATATATTCGAAACCGCTATGGAGATAACAATGCTAACATTGAAAAAGCCTGGGATATTTTGGTGCAAACCGTTTACAATGGGCAAGTTATTCGCGATGGGGCAGAATCAATTATCGTTTCCCGTCCAACTTTTCAAGGCTACCGACGCTGGGCGCGTACCAAGCTGAATTATGCCCCGGAAGGTTTGTTGCCGGCATGGGACTTGTTTGTTGAGGCGATCCCTGAGTTTGGCACTTCAGATGGTTTTCAATATGATTTGGTTGACTTGACCCGCCAGGTACTGGCGAATTACGCATTACCGGTTCAGCAACAAATAGCTTCAGCATACAAAAGCAACGACAAAGAAAAATTTGCAAAATACAGCCGTGAGTTTTTAGAACTGATTGATGACATGGATCGTCTGCTGGCAACCCGCAAAGATTTCCTGCTGGGACCTTGGTTGGCCGACGCTCGAAGTTGGGGGACAACACCCGACGAAAAAGCATTGTACGAGCAAAATGCCCGCGATTTAATTACCCTTTGGGGTGGAGCAGATAACCGCTTGCACGAGTACAGTAACCGACAGTGGAGTGGCTTGCTGAGCGATTTTTACAAACCGCGCTGGGAACAATTCTTTTCGGAAGTGAGCAAGAATTGGGGGAGCTTCGATCAGGATGCCTTTGATACTGAAATCAAGCAGTGGGAGTGGACCTGGGTGACATCGCAAAAAGAATTCCCGGTGGAAGCAACTGGTAGTTCAACGGAAGTAGTCCGGGAACTTTATCGAAAGTACCGTGATCGGATCGAACCACTGACAAAAACTTTACCGGTTATCAAATACAATTATTAGTTATGGAGCAAGTAATCAAACAAAAGACGGAACGCTTTCTGTCGCTTGATGTTTTTCGGGGGCTAACTATTGCGCTTATGATCGTGGTGAATACACCCGGAACAGGAGCGAAGATATACGACTATTTTATTCATACGCATTGGTTCGGTTTCACACTGGCCGATCTGGTTTTTCCGTCCTTCCTGTTTGCCGTTGGGAATGCGATGAGTTTTTCAATGAAAAAGATGAAGAACATGTCATCAGGGGAGGTCTGGACGAAAATCATAAAGCGTACAGTGATTATTTTCTTGCTGGGTTACCTTATGTATTGGTTTCCCTTTTTTAAAATTGGTGACGATGGAAGTTTCCTATTGAAACCAATTGCCGAAACCCGGATCATGGGCGTTCTGCAGCGGATAGCGCTTTGTTATTTCTTTGCGTCCGTCATTGTTTTATATTTGTCGGAAAGGACAACGATTATCATTTCTGCAGCAATCTTATTAGCTTACTGGGGTATTTTGTACGCTTTTGGGGAACCGGGAGCGAAGTTGGAGATGGCTACCAATGCTGCGACTAAATTCGATTTGTCAATTTTAGGCCATGGACATATTTACAAAAAAGACGCTATACCTTTCGACCCGGAAGGAATTTTGAGTACCCTACCGGCAATTGTCAATGTGTTATGGGGCTACCTTGCCGGTGTTTTCATTCAGAAAAAAGGAAAATCATTCGAAGGTCTTACCATGTTGTTGATGGTTGGCTTCCTGATGACTTCATTAGCGCTTTGGTGGGATCTGATTTTCCCGATCTCCAAAAAGTTGTGGACAAGCCCATTTGTGCTTTATACCGTAGGTCTGGATTTATCGATTATGGCCGTACTGATTTATTTAATCGAAATGAAGCATGTCCGGTTTGGAGTTAACTTTTTCGATGTATTCGGAAAGAATCCGCTGTTTATTTACCTCTTTTCGGAGCTTTTTTATGTTGTTCTGAGGATGATCCCGGTCAATTCGAATCAAGATGTGTTCGAATGGGTGAGTGAACAAATCTTTCAACGGATTTTCCCAGGCTCGTTTGGCTCGTTGATGACAGCAATCGCTTATGTTTTGCTTTGCTGGCTGCTCGGTTGGTGGCTGCACCGACGGAAGATTTATATTAAGATATAGTCCTTCCCTGGACTCGGTGAGCCAATAATTTTTGACGAGTAGTAAAGTTTGAGTATTTTTCAGGCTTCAACTACTATTTACAAATTACCAGAAACTAATCACTATGAAAACGAAGATTTTCAATGCGCTACTTTTGCTCGTTTGCCTGTCGTTTCAGTTGCAGGTGAATGCTCAAAAACAGGGCTTAACGAATTCCTTTACCATTTCCGAAAAGAATACGACTTCACCGATATTGATTGTGGACGATGAAGCGAAAGTGGTCTCGATAGCTGCTAAGCTTTTTGCCGAGGATGTGAAGAACATCTCCGATCAGCAACTTCAGGTCATCCATGAGCTTCCTGATTCGGCTCCTGAGCTGATTATTGCCGGAACTATTGGCAAAAATAAAATCATCGATCAATTGATCGCTGAGAAGAAAATAGATGTTTCAACGATTAAAGGGAAATGGGAAAGCTGGTCGATGCAGGTTCTTAAGAAACCTTTTCCTGGCGTGAAGAAAGCATTGGTTATTGTCGGTAGCGATCGCCGTGCCACTGCTTATGGTATATTGGAGCTTTCGCGTAAAATGGGCGTTTCTGCCTGGGAATGGTGGGCCGATGTTCAACCGGCCAAACAAAAAGAAATAACATTAGACATTGAGAACAAGATCTATGGTTCACCTTCTGTGAAATACCGTGGCCTGTTTTTGAATGACGAAGATTGGGGGCTTCAGCCTTGGGCTGCAAAAACCTTTGAACCGGAAACCGGAGACATTGGCCCAAAAACCTATGCCAAGATTTTTGAACTGATGCTACGCCTTCGTGCCAATACAATATGGCCAGCCATGCATGGTTGTACGAAAGCATTTTACACCATCGAAGGTAATGCCCAGGCGGCTGATGATTACGCGATCGTGGTGGGAACTTCGCACTGTGAACCCATGTTGTGCAATATCAATGCTGAATGGAATCATAAAACGATGGGCGAGTGGCGCTATGATAGCAATGCGGCACCTATCCGCGATTTATTTGAGGCCCGCACAAAAGCAACAGCAAACTTCGAAAATATTTACACGATTGGGATGCGTGGTGAACACGATTCGCCCATGAATGCGAAGGGGTTGACAAAGGATGACCAAATTAAATTGCTGGAAAAGGTAATTGCCGATCAACGGACAATTATGCAGAAGGAAACGGGCAAAGACCCGAAAACACTTCCACAAGCTTTTATTCCCTATAAAGAGGTGCTCGACTATTATCAGAATGGTTTGAAAGTTCCGGAGGATGTCACCCTGATGTGGACCGATGATAATTACGGATACATTCGGCAGCTGAGTACACCGGAAGAGCAAAAGCGGCCTGGGGGAGGCGGTATTTATTACCACGCTTCGTACTGGGGCCGTCCGCACGATTACCTGTGGCTGAGCTCAACCAATCCGATGCTGATTTGGGAAGAAATGAACAAAGCTTACCAGTTCAACTGCCACGATATGTGGATTCTGAACTGTGGCGATATCAAGCCATTGGAATACAATATTGAGTTATTTATGGATATGGCCTGGGACATTGACAAATTTGCAGGAACAACGGATGTGCAACAACACCTGGATAACTGGCTTAGTTCGCTGTTTGGTGCAGAAAAGGCTCCGCAGTTAACTAAGCTGATGATGGATTACTATCATTTGTGTTTTATGCGTCGCCCGGAATTTATGGCCTGGAGCCAAACTGAGCCGACAACTAAGCCTCAGGAAACAGAACTTGCACAAATCCGTTATGGTGATGAACTAACCCAACGCCTGCAAGCTTGGGAAAAACTAGGCCAAGAGGTGAAAAGTCTGGATGAAGAAATCCCGACAATGCAAAAGGATGCTTTTTTTGAGCTGGTCTATTACCCGGTAACCGGAGCTTCGTTGATGAATCAGAAGTGGCTGTATCACTATAAAAATGAGTTAGCCGCCCGTCAGGGAAGAACCAGTGCCCATGAATTTGAAGACCGGTCGAAAGCAGCTTTTGATCAAATTAAGAAGGAGACAAACTATTTCAATACGAAACTGCAAAATGGTAAGTGGAAGCACATGATGAGCATGTCGCCTAGGAATCTGCCGGTATTCTCGCAACCGTCCTATGCTGTGCCTGCAACTGATGGAGAGAACGGATTTGGACTGGCTTTGGAGGGCTACGAAATGGAGGCTAATAAGCAAATCGAAAACAACTATGCCGATGTGCTTCCTGTGCTGAACGAATACCTAAAGGATTCGGCTTTTGTGGATGTTTTTCTGAAAGGTGAAGGCGAAGTGGTTTGGAAAGCTCAGCCTAAACAACCCTGGATTCGTTTATCGGCCGATCATGGTAAGTTGTCAAATGCTGATGGAGAACAGGAACAACGGTTATGGGTAAGCATCGATTGGGACAAGGTGCCGCAAGGTGATAGTACGAAAGAACCACCATTGGGGCACGACTACCAGTTGATTCCACCGGCTTATAAAGTAAATGGTTCCATCGAATTTAGTTCTGCTGATACAACAATTACCATTGGCGTGTCAACCTTCAATCCGAAGTTCAAAGAATTGGCGAATTTCGATGGTTTTGTTGAAGGGAACGGTTATGTGTCGATTGATGCAGAACATGCTTCAAACCGAGTGGCCGGAAAGCTAGCTGAATGGAAGCAATTTGGCGGACTGGGCTACAGTGGTAATGTGGTTGTTGCTTTGCCCTACGATGCCACACCTGTTATTGATCCTGCTCTGATTGAAACCCAAAGCCCGATGTTGGTATACGATTTTTATACCTTCAATTCAGGTGAAACGGATGTGCGTGTTCAGGCAGTGCCAACTCATCCGTTCTACGATGGCGTGAGCGTTCGTTGTGCTGTTGCTATCGATGATGCGGAGCCTGTTATTATCGACTTTAAAACGGTTGGCCGTAGCAATGAGTGGAAGCAAAACGTGTTGAAAAATGCCGCAGTGAAATCGGCCCAACAAATGATTGACAAGCCCGGAAGACATCAGCTAAAAGTCTGGATGGTTGATCCCGGCGTGATGATCGACCAGATCTTAATTGATTTGGGAGGTTGGAAGAGTAGCTATGCCTTTCCGCCTGAAACCAGAAAGAAATAATTTACTACGACGATATTCGAAAAACTACAAATGAAAAAATTACTACTATTCCTGTTACTGGCCGTTTGTGCTAGATTCACCTTCGGGCAAGTTCAAAATAACAATCCCTTTATTCCCGATAACCTGGCTGACCCAACCATTGTGCAGTTTGGCGATACCTTTTATTGTTATGCCACCAGCGATGTAGGCGATATTGAAACTGACCTGGCATTTTCCGGGAATCCGGTGGTGTGGAAATCTAAAGATTTTGTGAATTGGAGTTTCGAGGGGATTTGTTTCCCGGGAATCGACTGGCACGAACACAAGTATTGGGCACCGGGCCGTGTGCTGGAGCGTGACGGCAAATACTATCTCTTTGTAACGGTTGACCATGTTACTCAATTGGCCGTAGCAGATTCACCCGAAGGACCTTTTAGTTTTATCAATGGCCCGAAAAATTACACTGGAGAAGAAAAACCATCGATGGTTGTTGACGATATCGACGGCTGTCCGTTTATCGATGACGATGGGCAGGGGTACATTTTCTGGCGACGCAAAAAAGCTTCAAAATTAAGCGCCGACTGGACAAAACTGGAAGGAGAGACCATTACGATACCAACGCAGTGGCATGGTTATTCCGAAGGCCCGTTTATGATCAAGCGTAAAGGCATTTACTATTATTTCTATACGATGGGTGGCTACGCCGATTATCAGAATGGTTATGTAATGAGTAAAGTGTCGCCACTCGGGCCATTCATAACTCCTGAAAATGATGTGATCATTTCATCTGATGTGGATAAGCAAATTTGGGGACCGGGCCATGGCTTTGCTTTTTCGCCCAAAGGAACCGACGATTGGTACTTTGTTTATCTTGAATATGGCATTGGCGGAACTTCGCGTCAGGTTTACTGCAATAAAATGGAATTTAATGAAGACGGCACCATAAAGCCGATCCAACTGGATCGGAAAGGCGTTGGTCCGTTAGCCAAGGTTAAAACGGAGAACCCAATGGATTTGTCGAAAGCGGTTGCTACAGCCTCGTCGACCAAGAAGCCGATGGATGTTGAGGCTCGTAAATGGAGAAATGCAAAAGAATTGAAGTATGTTTTGCCAGAAGAGCCGCTATATCGTCATCATGAATTTAATCCACAGGATGCCATTGACAACTCAAACTATACCCGTTGGTGGGCACGACCGGATGATCCCGAAAAGTGGTGGCAGTTGGATTTAGGGAAAGTGGAAAAACTGGATCATCTGGATTTGTTTTTTGTGCATCCTACCCTGGGACATGCTTTTATTTGTGAAAAGTCGGTTGATGGTGAAAACTGGGAAACCGTAAAAGCCCAGAAAGAAGTCGCTATTCGTTCGCCACACCAGGTTGAAAAGATTGGAAAAGCCCGTTTTCTGCGTGTGACGATCCTGGAAGGTCAGCCAGGTATTTGGGAAGCAAAATTATACAAGTAGAAAGGCTTGGGGAAACTTGAAGGTAGCGTTTCCCCGTTTTTTTATAGTTCTGCAGCTGGTTGCTGTCAGACCAATCAGTGATTTGTTGTGGGACATCTAAATCGTCTTGAGCAACCTCTCAAATATGCTGAGCGACATATGAATTGCTTTGAGCAACCCTTGAAATATGCTGAGCAATATAAGAATCAGCCCGAGCGACCCTTGAATTGGCCAGAGCGGCCTCTGAAACATGCTGAGCAGCATAAGAATTGATCGGAGCGATGCTCAAAATCGTCAGAGTCGAGGTTAAAAGGGAATAAGGTTCGGGGTGTGCAGAGGGGGACGATATTCTACGAAGGTTTAATAATGAAATAAGGTTATCTGATGTGTCGTAAGTCGTAAGACTTGGAACTTGAAACTCAAAACTTAGCTCTCTGCGGTTAAAGATTAACGATTGAAGATAGTGGCGCGATCTTGGTCCTCATAGCTTTTGGAGTAGCGCCCAAGGCCCGGATCGATCGTCATCGCGAGTACTTACTCCAAATAAATGGGGCATAATGCGGAAATGACAGTTTTTATAAAATCTGTCATTGGTAGGACGAAGGACGAAGCGATCTGTTATTGTGCACACCGAATGGGGAGATGGTAATTGGGCCTCTGCGCCTTCTTTGCGTTCTGCGGTTAAACCAGCAATCGAACTATTGTGCTGTTCAACTGCTCGGCAACACACTAACAACAAAGCGCCAACTCGAAACTGTCTTTACCTCAGAGAAAACGGAATTAAATAAGGGAAAAGGTTCGGGGTCTGGAGTGGTACTGTATTCTACGAAGGTTAAATAATGAAATAAGGTTATCTGATAAGTCATGAGTTATGAGACTTGAGTCGTGAGTAGTGGAACTTGAAACTTGAAACTCAAAACTTGGAACTCTTTCAGTTTAGAGCAAAAAAAAAGAGTAGATCTCTATCTACCCTTTTCAAACCTAACTAAACCAATAAAACTAATCAAACCTAAACTTATGAAATAAAATCTACGACAAAGATATGCTGAAAAACACAAACAAGTGTTACCTCAATGTTAAAAAATATGCTGCGCAGCATATTTCGATATTTCTCTTTCTAAAGGAAAAGCCCTATCTAAGAACGATAGGGCTTCAGACTATTTAAATTCAGTTTATTAAGCTTGAAAAGCGAACATTTTACCGATATCTATTCCTTCGGTTTATTTCGGTGTTGATGTTGATCCTCTCCGGCAATTGATGAACGCATTTGCGTATCGGCATCAATATTTTTATACTTCATATAATCCATAATTCCAAGATTACCACTTCTGAAAGCTTCAGACATGGCCAGCGGCACCTGGGCTTCTGCTTCAATTACTTTAGCACGGGCTTCTTGCGCTTTAGCACGCATTTCCTGTTCCAATGCCACGGCCATGGCGCGGCGTTCTTCTGCTTTTGCCTGGGCGATATTTTTATCGGCTTCTGCCTGGTCTATTTGTAAACCGGCACCAATGTTTTTACCAATATCGATATCTGCGATATCAATCGAAAGAATTTCAAATGCAGTACCTGCATCCAGTCCCTTGTTTAAAACCAACTTTGAGATGGAATCCGGGTTCTCAAGAACCGATTTGTGGGTGTGAGAAGAACCAATTGAGGATACAATTCCTTCGCCTACACGAGCAAGAATGGTTTCTTCACCGGCACCACCGACCAATTGTTTAATGTTGGCACGAACAGTAACACGGGCTTTAGCAATCAACTGGATCCCGTCTTTAGCAACGGCGGCTACCGGGGGAGTGTCAATCACTTTCGGGTTTACTGACATTTGTACGGCTTCAAACACATCGCGTCCGGCAAGGTCAATGGCTGTTGCCATATTGAATCCAAGGTCGATATTTGCTTTTTCGGCTGATACCAGTGCATGAACAACCATGTCGACTTTACCACCGGCCAGGTAGTGAGCTTCGAGCTTATCCCGGTCCAGTTTGATGCCTGCTTTTGTTCCTTCGATTAACGCCCGAACGATGATGGCAGGCGGAACTTTACGGAAACGCATCAGAAATAATTGGATGAGCGATATTCGTACCCCGGATACCAAGGCCGAGAACCATAGTCCGACAGGTATAAAATATAAGATGATAATAAGCAGGATGAAAATTCCTGCCACGAGACCAAATGTTCCAAAATAATCCATGTTGATTAATTTATAGGTTCGACAATAACTTGCGTTTTCAATATTTCGACCACACGAACAGGGACTTGCTGATCGATAAAGCCAACAATCGATTTCCCTTCCATCGTTTGATTGTTGATCCGTACCTTGCCGGTTGGTGCCAGTCGGCCAATGGTTATACCTTCATCTCCGGGATGAATTATGTTCTCATCAATCTGATCCACTCGTCCGGAGATTTCCGATTCCAATACCATCTTTTTCCCGGTTCGGCTTTTAAAAAAACGGACAACAAGTAAAGGGGATACAATTAAGACAAAGGCAGTTGTTATTATTCCGGCAACGACACCATACGAATCGAAAGCCAGGTAAATGCTGGCTCCGAGTAGTAAAACTCCGGCAATCCCGGCAACTGTGATTCCCGGGATAACTGCAAATTCGAGTAAGAGCAGCAGGATACCCAGAAAAATCAAGAACAGAATGATTAGTACGTTCATATTTAGGATGATTAGTCGATAGTAGCCTTGAGGTCTTTGTCGATCAAGGCTTGTTTCATTGGTCTAAGGTAATTAAAAGTTCCTTTCTTAACATCACATTTCCCGTTGTAGTGTGTTAATAAAGTGCATTGAATAGCTTGCTCGTGCTCGTGTTCGCAAATATGCATCAATGCTTCAATGACATAATCGAATGAATGATAGTCGTCGTTATGTAGAATGAGATGTCTTTCGTTCTTCGAGTCGATATCTTCATCTTGTATCGGTTTGTTTTGGATGTCTTCTTTTGAACTCATTTATTCTGATATTTTTCGGGCTTCACTAACAGGGATTCGTTCGTTGTTTTTATAGGCTGCTATACTGGCATTGTTTACGCCCTCTAACTTAATTTGTTTTAGCATTTGCTGGGCGTCTTCGTAGGTTTTTAGTTCACCAACGGTATAGACGGTTACACCTTTATCATCAGTATAAGTATCAATTCTTCGTAAAACCGATAACTTCTTAAAGAGCCGTTGTACCCATTCGGGAGGCGTATTCCGATATGCTCCGATTTGAATTTTATAGGTGATCTCGTCGACCGGTTCTGCCTTTGTTGCTTGTAAGGTGTCCAAGGCCAGCGAATCAGTGGCATTAACGATTATCATCGGTGCTTGTTCTTCAACGATTGTTTCAACGGTTGTCTGTTTTTGCGATTCGGCAATACTATCTTTTAAGTGCTGAATAAGTTTATTGAATTGACTTTTTGTTGTTGGATTGGCAGTTTGCCACCATGCTGCTTCTTGCTGGTTGGCATACTGATCCTTTTGCGCAATTTCAGCGTTTAGCCGGTAGGTTTCCTGTTCTATGGTTAAAATGGAACTGGCTAAGTTCTCTTTGTCTATTGCGTCTGCCTGATCATACTGCTTGCGTAATGCTGCATTTTTTTTCAGCAGTTCATTTAATTCTGTTTCCATTTTGCGGGCTTCCAGAAAAGCCTGTTGACCATCCTGCGTCTTAAACTGGTCAATTTTCATATAGGTGATCTGAGCATTTACAGGAAAATTGATAAGGCTGTCTGCATAATCAGGCTCGTTTTCTTCCGGCGGAACCGGGTTTGTTTCTTCCGGCTGGGCCACTTCTTCAGCTTGTTGCAGGCTGTCGACAGCAGGAATGCTGTCCGAAGCAATTTCGGGATAACTTAAACTATCGCTGACTGCTTCTGCTCCGGCTTCGGCAAAGGGGTTTGTTTTTTTGTTGCATAAGTCAATCATTTCATCCAAGGGGACAGATTTGACATCCTTTGCAGTCGCATTATCTTTGAAATTATTGTACGACGCCAAGGCTTTATCCCACCTATTGTGTGCATGATAATACTGTGCCAGGTACCATTGACTTTTTTCCAGGTTGCCACCAATCAATAACGCTTTTTCGGCTTCCGGAATGTATTGCCTGGTTTCTATCAGCGAAGCTCCATAGTAATAGTTTAATTCAGGATCGTCGGGGTAAAGTCGTACCAAATCTTTGAAAATCGGTAATGCCTCGGCATATTGTTGGTTTGCAAATAGCTGTTTGGCTTGTATTTCCGGATCATTTTGTGCGTGTAAACCACTATTCAAAAGGAAGCAGAAACAAAAAGAAAGTAAAAACAGGGATCGGTGTCGGTTGATTTTTGTGTTTGTTAATCGCATAAAATATGGTGTTTGCCGAGCTTAAAATTACAAAAAATGTTCCAAGCGGCAGACGATAATGGTCGTTGTTCTCCTGATTTAATCTTTGTTTGATAAATTATGAAATTTCTTCAACCAAATGAACGATAACTTGTTTGTGAATACAGGATTTGGGTGGTCGTTGGTGTATTTTTTTGTTAAAGTCTCAGGCTGAAACAGATTCGATATAATTGACTAAAGTACCCCGCTTTTCGAAATTAATCAAGTATATTTGTCTAATCTAAAAATAGGAAAAGTAATGGCTTTACTGGCAAAAGGAGATCAGGCTCCTGATTTTAAAGGACTGAATCAGAATGGTAATACAATTTCTTTAGGTGATTTCAAAGGGAAGAAAGTAATCTTATATTTCTACCCGAAAGACAATACTCCGGGGTGTACTGCTGAGTCGTGTAACCTGAGCGATAATTACGATTATTGGTTAAACCTGGGTTATGAAGTGATTGGTGTAAGTCCGGATGGTGTTCCTTCGCACAAGAAATTTGCAGACAAGTATAATTTCAAATTCAACCTTATTGCCGATACGGAGCACGAGGTTTTGGAGGCTTATGGTGCCTGGGGATTGAAAAAACTGTACGGAAAGGAATATATGGGCGTTTTAAGAACCACTTATGTGATTGATGAAAACGGAATCATTGCTGAGGTGTTTAGTAAAGTACAAACCAAAGATCATACAAACCAAATAAGCACAGCTTTAGATATCAAGTAACAGATGGCAAAAGAAGAACAAAATAATGTGAATAAGGAAAAGTTGAAGGCTCTTCAGCTTACCATGGATAAAATTGAAAAAAGTTACGGCAAGGGCGCTATCATGAAAATGGGTGACAGGGCAGCTGAGAATATTCCGGCAATTTCATCCGGTTCTATCGGCTTGGATATTGCCTTGGGTGTTGGCGGTTTCCCGAAAGGCCGGATCATTGAAATTTACGGACCTGAATCTTCAGGTAAAACGACTTTGGCGATTCATGCCATTGCCGAGGCTCAAAAAGCCGGGGGCATTGCTGCGATTATCGATGCCGAGCATGCTTTTGATCCTTTCTATGCCCGTAAGTTAGGCGTTGATACCGATGAGTTGTTAATCTCGCAACCCGATAACGGTGAGCAAGCTTTGGAAATTGCAGATAACCTGATTCGCTCAGGAGCGATTGATATTGTTGTAATCGACTCCGTTGCAGCCTTGACTCCTAAAGCGGAGATTGAAGGTGATATGGGGGATTCAAAAATGGGTTTGCAGGCTCGTTTGATGTCGCAGGCTTTGCGTAAGCTTACTGCCAACATCAACAAAACAAAAACCTGCTGTATTTTCATCAACCAGCTGCGCGAAAAAATCGGTGTGATGTTCGGTAATCCGGAAACAACAACCGGTGGTAATGCTTTGAAATTCTATGCTTCAGTACGTTTGGATATTCGCCGCATCGGGCAGATTAAAGATGGTGATGAAGTGATGGGGAACAATGTTCGTGTAAAAGTGGTTAAAAACAAAGTTGCTCCGCCATTCCGTAAAGCTGAGTTCGACATTATGTACGGAGAAGGAATCTCGAAAACCGGTGAAATAATCGACTTGGGTGTAAACTACAATGTTATTAAGAAGAGTGGTTCATGGTTCAGTTACGGGGAAACGAAACTGGGACAAGGCCGTGAATCAGTGCGCACCTTATTGCGAGATAACATCGAGCTTGCGCAAGAACTCGAAGGAAAAATTATTGAAGCTGTAACCATGACGACGACCATGAGTTAAAGCTATTGTTATATGCAGTAAAATCCGGTTGGAGTGCTGCTTCAACCGGATTTTTTTTGCAATAAACTCACGTTTTTAGGGATTCGTTTTTAAAGCCTATTTGTCTTTCAATTTGAAGTTAAGCAATGGTTTAAAAGTCGAATTTTGTAAGTAATAATTAGAAAGTAATAATAAATAAGCATATTTTTGCCGCATATTGAAAAAGCCTGACTTAGGTTAGGGAATAAGCTGAAGAAAATCTATTCAGAATACCGTAAGAGCGGGAGGAATCTTATTCGAGAGCGGTTGAATTTTGAATAACTCTAATTAATTGATTCATACAATGAAAGTGTTGAAATTTGGCGGTACTTCTGTGGGGAGTGCCGAAAACATCCGAAAAGTTAAGGAGATCGTAAAAAATCAGGACGATGATGCCATCGTGGTTGTTTCAGCCTTGGGTGGAATAACGGACAAAATCTTGAACGCCGCTAAAATGGCGATCCTCGGAACGGATTATTTCAACACGGAACTCACGGCTATTCGTGAGCGTCATGAGTTTGTAGTCGATCAATTATTTGAGGGCGATCGCAAAGAAGAAGTAAAAGAACAGGTTAGCCAGTTACTGGATGAATTGGAACGTGTAATTATTGGCGTTTCCATGATTGGTGAGCTAACGGATAAGACACTGGACAAAATTGGTGGATTTGGTGAACGCCTTTCGTCTTATATCATCAGCGAGTTTATTGAAGAGGCCAGTTGGGTCGATTCTTCAAAGTTGATTAAAACTGATAGCGCATTTGGCAAAGCACAGGTTAACTTCAGCTTGACGAATACGCTGATTAAAGCTGCTTTGGGTGAGTTTAAAGGTGTTTGCGTTGCACCTGGCTTTGTAGCCAGCAATGCCGAAGGTGAATATACAACCCTGGGGCGTGGTGGTTCTGATTATACTGCAGCCATTTATTCGGCTGCCCTGGATGTTTCTGTTTTGGAAATATGGACTGATGTGGATGGGTTTATGACAGCCGATCCGCGTGTAATCAGCAAAGCCTATGTGATCGAGTCGCTGAGCTATGCCGAAGCGATGGAGTTGTCACACTTTGGAGCTAAAGTGATTTATCCACCGACTATTTTGCCGGTTTATAAAAAAGGAATTCCTACCTATATCAAAAATACGATGAACCCAAAGGCTGCGGGATCGTTAATCACAAGCAGCCAGGCCAACGGTAAAGACCGGCCGATTAAAGGGATTTCATCAATCTCAAATATCAGCCTGATTACAGTACAAGGATTGGGTATGGTTGGTGTGACAGGTATCTCAATGCGTCTTTTTAGTGCCCTGGCGGTACAAAATATTAACGTGATTTTGATATCCCAGGCTTCATCGGAGAACTCCATTTCAATAGCTGTTGATACAACGAAAGCCGAGGCTGCTGAGCATGCCATTCGTGCGGAGTTTGAACGTGAAATAATGAATGGCCGTATCAATAAAGTTGAAGTTGAAAACGAGCTTTCTATCGTTGCTATTGTAGGCGAAAATATGAAGCATTCTACCGGTATTGCCGGTAAGCTTTTCAATACAATCGGCAAAAACGGTGTAAATATTATTGCGATTGCTCAAGGAGCTTCGGAGCTAAATATCTCGTGGGTTGTGAAAAACAGCGACCTGCGTAAAACATTGAATGTTGTTCACGAATCTTTCTTCTTATCGGAAAATGCAGAAGTGAATGTATTCTTGCTGGGGATTGGTTTAGTTGGTGGAAACCTGCTGACACAGATCCAGCAACAGCAGGAAAAGCTGATGAAGGAGAAGCGGCTTAAGATTAAACTGGTTGGTGTTGCCAACTCGCGTAAAATGTTGCTCGACCGTGAAGGAATAGCTATTGATGGTTTCAAAGACCGCTTGGAGGCCGAAGGACAAGCATCCGGCTTAGATGCTTATAAAAGTGCAATTATTGATATGAATATTTTCAATTCGGTATTTGTTGATTGTACGGCTTCGAATGATTCACCCAGCGTTTACGCTGATTTGTTGAACTCCAACGTGTCGATTGTCACTGCCAATAAGGTGGCTGCTTCGTCGGACTACGATAATTACAAAAAGCTGAAGAGCATCGCCAAAGCCAAAGGTGTTAAGTTCTTATTTGAAACCAATGTGGGTGCCGGTTTGCCAATTATCAATACGCTGAATGATTTGGTGAATTCGGGTGATAAGATCCTCAAGATTGAGGCAGTTCTTTCCGGAACATTGAATTATATCTTCAACACGATTTCTGAGGAAATTCCGCTGAGTAAAACAATCCAATTGGCGAAAGAGGAAGGCTATTCGGAACCTGATCCGCGGATCGACTTAAGCGGAATTGATGTTGTGCGAAAGTTGTTGATTTTGGTTCGCGAATCCGGATACAAAATTGAGAAGGACAATGTGAAGATCAATAAGTTTATCCCGGATGAATATTTTGACGGTTCTATTGATGATTTTTGGGCCAACATTTCACAAGTCGATACCGACTTTGAAGAACGTCGTAAAGTGTTGGAGGCCGAAAATAAATGTTGGCGTTTTGTAGCCAAATATGAAAATGGCCAGTCGGAAGTTGGATTGCAGGAAGTGGCTCAGGGACATCCGTTTTACGATCTTCAGGGAAGTAACAACCTGGTAATGTTTACCAGCGAGCGTTACAACGAATTCCCGATGATTATTAAGGGCTATGGAGCCGGAGCAGCTGTTACTGCAGCAGGCGTTTTTGCGGATATCATCCGGGTATCGAATATTTAGAAAAGTCAAAAAGGGAAAAGATAAAAGTCAAAAGTTGGGATTGCTTCGGGAAGTTAAGCTATTCCACTCTTGACGAAGGAGTTTTGAAATTTGATAGTTAAATAATTGGATTTATACCATGAAATATATAATCGTTTTAGGAGACGGCATGGCTGATGAGCCATTGGAAAATTACGGAGGAAAAACCCCATTACAGATGGCCCAAATACCAGAGATTGACCGGTTGGCAAAATTGGGAAGAGCAGGACGCTTACAAACAGTTCCCGAAGGTATGCACCCGGGAAGCGAAATTGCCAATATGTCGGTGATGGGCTACGACGTAGCAAAAGTTTTTGAAGGACGCGGAACACTTGAAGCAGCTAGCATGGGTGTAGTATTGGAGCCGGGAGACCTTGCACTTCGCTGCAACTTAATTTGCCTGGCTGACGGGAATATTAAGAATCACTCGGCTGGCCATATTTCGAATGCGGAAGCACATGAGTTGATAGATTTCCTGAATGAAAAGCTGGGAAGCGATCGCGTTATTTTTCATAAAGGTGTTTCATATCGCCACTTGTTAGTGATTAAAGGTGGTAAAAAACAATTGGCCTGTACACCTCCGCACGATGTGCCTGGTAAACCATGGAAAGATTACCTGATTAAAGCGAAAGAAGCCGAAGCCGAAGATACGGCAGCCTTGTTGAATGATTTGATTCTGAAATCGATGGATCTATTACCGGAGCATCCTGTGAATCAAAAACGTAAAGCGGCTGGTAAAGACATGGCAAATAGCATATGGCCTTGGTCGCCGGGCTATAAGCCGGAAATGCCTACTCTGAAAGAAATGTTTGGTGTTGAGAAATCAGCTGTTATTTCGGCTGTCGACTTGATTCAGGGCATCGGTGTTTATGCCGGTATGAAAGTTATTCATGTTGAAGGAGCAACTGGTTTGTATGATACCAACTATGAAGGTAAAGCAAAGGCAACGATTGATGCGCTGAAAGAATGTGATTTGGTTTATCTGCATATTGAAGCGAGTGACGAAGCCGGTCACGAGGGTGATGTAGAATTGAAAACAAAAACAATTGAATACCTCGACCAGCGTGTGGTAAAATATTTGGTTGAAGAAACAGCTAAAATGGATGAGCCTGTAACTATTGCTGTGTTGCCGGATCACCCGACTCCTTGTGCTACAACTGTTCATACCAAAGATCCTGTTCCTTTCATTATTTACAAACCTGGTAATGTTGCCGATGAGGTTGAAGTGTATGATGAATTTGCGGTAATCAAAGGAAGCTATGGTCTTATCCATGGTCGCGAATTTATGGAAGCACTTTTGAGCGATAATTGATTATTGATTAGTCATTAATGGGGTGGTTCCCGGGGCGTTGAAGTTTTGATGAAAGATTATCGATTGCTGATTTAACGATTAGCGAAAGATATACAAGAACATAGGAACTTTAATCCTGGAGTGCAATGGTTCTGGTTTGAACTTGGAGCCAGAAGCTTGGAACTTAAAACTTGAAATTTAGAACTTGAAATAAACATGCAATACTACAGTACGAATAAATCAGTGCCCGAAGTTTCGTTGCAAGAAGCGGTAACCAAAGGCTTAGCCGATGACAAAGGCTTATTTATGCCGGATCATATTAATCCGCTTCCGGCTTCATTTTTCGAGACAATCGATCAACTTTCATTTCAGGAAATTTCGTTCGAGGTAGCGAAGGCTTTCTTCGGGGAAGATATTCCTGATGCTGATTTGAAAGAGCTGGTTTTCGACACCCTTCAGTTTGACTGCCCTGTTGTACCGGTTCACGACAAAATCTACTCCCTGGAATTATTCCACGGTCCAACATTGGCTTTTAAGGATGTTGGTGGTCGTTTTATGGCTCGTCTGTTGGGTTATTTTCTGAAACAAAAAGGTGAGCAAAAGCATGTTAATGTCTTGGTTGCTACATCGGGTGATACCGGTAGTGCTGTTGCTAATGGTTTTCTGGGTGTTGATGGAATCCATGTATATGTTCTGTATCCTAAAGGATTGGTTAGCGAGATTCAGGAAAAACAGTTTACAACCCTGGGGCAGAATATTACTTCGATAGAGGTAGACGGAACCTTCGATGACTGTCAGCGCTTGGTGAAGACGGCATTTCTTGATGGCGAGTTGAAGGGGAAACTGACCTTAACTTCTGCGAATTCAATCAATGTTGCTCGTTTCCTGCCGCAAGCTTTCTATTATTTCAATGCTTTTGCCCGTCTGAAAGAAAAAGGATTGCAGGACGAACTGGTTGTTGCTGTGCCTAGCGGAAACTTTGGTAACCTTACGGCAGGATTGTTTGCTCAAAAAATGGGCTTGCCGGTAAAACGCTTTATTGCTGCTAACAACGAGAACGATATCGTTTATAAATACTTGCAATCAGGTCACTATGAGCCCAGAGCTTCGGTAGCGACTATTGCCAATGCCATGGATGTTGGTGATCCGAGTAATTTTGCCCGAATCCTGGATCTGTATGGTCATTCACACGAGAAGATTTCTAGTGTGATGAAAGGCTTCCGCTATAGCGATGCTGAGATTAAGGACGTATTGTTGCAGGTTTATAAGGAATATGGCTATTTGCTGGATCCACACGGAGCATGTGCTTACAAAGCTTTATCAACTGATATTGTGGATGGTGAAATGGGGGTATTCCTGGAAACAGCACATCCTGCTAAATTTACCGAAACGGTAGAAGGCATCATTGGTAAAGGAAATGTGCCGCTACCGGAAAAATTAGCTGAGTTCATGAAAGGAGAGAAGCTTTCTGTTCCTTGCAGCATTGATTTTGAAGATTTCAAAGCTTATTTATTGAAAGAAGCAAAATAGACGGTTCCGGGAACCGGAATACACTGAAAAAGACGTTAAATGAGGCGAGAATGAGCCTTATTTAACGTCTTTTCTGTTTTTAGATTGATCGTCTGATTAGCAGCCGTCCTGTTAAAAAGCATTCTCCCGGCTCTTGGGGTTGAAAATGGTTTGCCAGATGATAACAACATCCCACCAAAGCGACCAGCTTTCCATATATTCCCGGTCGTATGCTACGCGTTTTTCCATCTTCCATAATTCATCGGTTTCGCCACGATAGCCATTCACTTGTGCCCAGCCAGTAATTCCCGGTTTCACATAGTGGCGGGTCATATAGGTGTCAATTAATGCAGCATATTCTTTGGTGTGTTTCAGCATGTGCGGGCGTGGCCCAACAACAGACATGTGGCCCCAGAGTACATTGAAGAACTGTGGAAGTTCGTCGATATTTGTTTTTCGCATAAAACGTCCAACCGAGGTAACACGTTTGTCGTTTTTTGTCGCTTGCATATTGTCCGCATTTTTGTTGGGAGCCATACTTCTGAATTTGATGCAGGGAAAGTCGCGATTGTTGATGCCCGTTCTGTTTTGGACGAAGAAAACCGGCCCTTTGGAGTTTAGTTTAATGATCAAGGCTAATATTGGAACAAGCCAGGATAACAAAAACAGCGTGACCAAGGCTGAAAATGCCAGGTCGAAAAAACGTTTGCTGATGCGTGATGCAATGTCATCCAAGGGGATTTCTTGCGGATTAAAGACTGCTAATGAGCCAACCGATTCCATGTTCATGCGAGCCTTAAACCAACGTTGATTCTCGGGAATAAAACGAACGCGTACTCCCATTCGGTTACAAATATCGAGGTATTCTTTACTGTTATTCTCACTGCTGGTAAAAGATACGGCAATAAAGACCAATTGGATCTTCATTGCTTCAATTAGCTTTGCCAGTTCGGCCGGAGTACCAATAATATCTTCCGCTTCGGAACTTTTTCTTGTCAAAAAACCACAGAAATTATAGCCCATCAGTGGGTTTCCGTTAATAATGCGTTGTAATAACTGGGTCGTTTTATTATAGCCAACGATTAACACACGTTGGGTGTTAAGCCCGTTTTTACGTTTGAATTTCAGATATGAGTACAGTCCGTAATAAAATATGAGCTTGCAAATCAGGAATGTAGCAGTGTATTCAAATAAGAAAGTCCGGGAATAGAATTTAGGCATAACCAAAAAACCAAGAACACTGGTTGTGAGCAGGAAAAAAACGGTCCTCCGAACGATTCTTTTGAAGCGGTTAAAATAACCGTCGCGCAGATAAAGATTTCGTTTTGAGAAGGCAAAATAAGTGATCATCCAGGCGAGATTGCCTTGAAGAAAATAAATGCCGATTACATTTAACTGATTGGCTTGGATATCAAATTTCAGCCATGCAATTAATATAATTGAAAAGTTAAGAATAAGCAGATCAAAGAGAAGATAGATGAGCTTTAATTCAGATTCTCTGGAGTCCATAAGTAATCGATCGGGCTTAAGGTTATTGTCCAATTTAACTCTGCAAATAAACGGATTATTGACAAAATGACAAAATTAGACCGTGGCTGCTTATCAACAAAATCTAGTGATTTGGCTAAAAGGAAAGAAAGGGTGAATTTTTTGTATACAGAGTTAACTACTAAGTAAGAAATGATGTATCAATAGCTACTTTTTCTTTTTTCATTTAGAAATTGAGGTTGGTGTGACAAATGTATTCGAAGACAAAAGAAAATACTAAGCAGAAGGTTTACTCGTCGTAGGTAATTGACTCCGATGCTGCAAGGAAAACTTAGTGCGAAAAAAAGGAAAGAGACTAAAAAACTCCTTCCTTTTTATATTGTAATTTTTAACTTTTCGAAAGTTATAATGTTCCGAATTGGTAAATCGTGCTTTGCAGGTATTTTTCGCCCGGAGCTAATTCCGTAGTTGGGAAGTTGTCGTGATTTGGTGAATCGGGGTAGTGCTGTGTTTCCATTGCCACCCCTGAATAGCTGCCAAATTTCGTTTTTCCGTCAATGGTCAGTTCAGGAATCCAATAGCCGGTGTAAAGCTGAATGCCCGGTTGAGTGGTGTATACTTTTACGGTTCGTCCGCTTGTTTCTTCCGACAAACATCCAACATAAATCAATTTACCTTCGTCGTTCCCCAGAACATAGTTCAGATCGTACCCATCGGCTAATCCGGCAATGTCTTTACCCAGTTTTTTGGTTTTGGTGAAATCGAACACAGTGCCTTCAACCGGAACAATATTTCCGGTAGGAATCATTTCAACTGCTTCGGTAATATGTTTGGCTGTTAGTTCCAAATCATGGTTCAGGATCTTTTCTTTCCCTGCCGTAAGGTTGAAATAGGAGTGGTTGGTCAGGTTTATAATTGTCTTTTTGTCTGTTTCGGCTTCGTAAGTAAGTTCCAGCTTACTTTCGTTATCCAATGTGTAAGTACAACTCACTTTTAGGTTTCCCGGGTAGCCTTCTTCGCCATCAGGGCTTAAGTAGCTTAGTTTTAACCCGACTTTACCTGTCATTTCAAAGATCTCAGCATCCCATATTTTACGGTCAAAGCCAATCAGACCGCCATGTAAATGGTTCGGACCATTGTTGATTGCCCCGGTGTATTCAACTCCGTCTATTGTGTATTTTCCATTGGCGATCCGGTTGCCAAACCGACCAATTAAGCAGCCGAAATAAGGATAGCTACCGAGATAAGCTTCGCTTAAATAGTCTTCCAAATTGTCGAATCCACATACGATATTTTCAGCTTTTCCGTCCTTGTCGGGAGCATAAACCGATGTGATTAGGCCGCCATAATTACTAATATTGATGCTTACTCCTTTGTCATTTTCCAGGGTGAATAAGCTCGCTTCCTGGCCGTCTTTGGTCTTTCCGAATGTTTTACTGGTTATTTTCATAATATCCTATTGTTTGCTAGATTACTGTAATCGATCAATTCGAAATTGAATACAGTAATTTTTTTTGAGTGGTTTTTTCGTCGATCACAAATATAACGAATATTCTTTCATACTGGTAGGTACTGGTTGTGTTATTCAGCGAAAAATGTATACTTTTGAAGTTGATGAACTGCTAATCTAAACGATCGTGAAGAATATTCAAATTGATGACTCTTTAGGTATTCCGAAATACCGCCAAATAATTAACTCGGTATATCAGGCAATTTCTACTGGTGAGTTAAAACTGGGCGACAAAATTCCATCCTTAAATCAAATTTGTGCTGAATTTGAGTTATCGCGCGATACGGTAATGGTGGCGTTTAACGAGTTGAAGGCAAAAGGTATCATCAATTCGATTCCAGGGAAAGGATACTATGTGAATAGTGTTGATGTGAATGTGAACGAGCGCATTTTTGTCTTGTTTGACGAGTTGAATGCGTTTAAGGAAGATTTGTATACCTCATTTTTAAATGCTCTCGACGACAAGACCACTGTTGATATTTATTTTCACCATTTTAATTTCCAGGTATTTAAAGATTTGATTGCTGCAAGTGCGGGTAAATACACTTCATACGTTATCATGCCGGCAACATTCGATTATACAGCTGATATCCTTGGTGCTTTGCCCGACGATAGGGTCTATATTATCGACCGGCTAAAACCGGATTTAGAAAAATATCCGGTTGTTTATCAGGATTTTGAGAAGGACATTTGTGATGCCTTGACTGCAGGAGAAGATTTATTGGAAAAATATGAAAAGCTGATCATGATTTTCCCAGGAGGAAAAGAACCGGAAGGGAGAATGGTTGGTTTCCAGAATTTTTGCACCGAGCATAAGATGTCGTTCGAGATTTTACGCAGCTTACTGAATCGCACGATAAAGAAAGGAGAGGCCTATTTTGTACCATCGGACCGAAATTTGGTGAAATTGGTGAAAATGGCTGCTGAGCAAAACCTTCGATTAGGCGAAGATCTGGGGATTGTTTCGTTTAATGATACCATGTTGAAAGAAGTCGTTGCCGGGGGAATTACTACAATATCAACCGATTTCTCACATATGGGGCAAAGTCTGGCCCGAATGATTAAAGACCGCAGTTCCGAAAGGATTTCAAACCCGGCTTCACTCATTCGGAGAAATTCGCTATAGGTTTTTGAATGTCGAATATGTGTTCTACAACATAGAAAATTCCAAGTGCTGACAGGTGTATTATTTCTATTTTTACCAACCAGTACCCACCAGTGGTTAAAAACTTAAATTTATGACACAATTTAATATTGAAGATCATCCTCACAGAAGATTTAATCCGTTAACGAATGAGTGGATTTTAGTATCTCCGCATCGTGCAAAACGGCCTTGGCAAGGTCAAGTTGAAAAAGCAAATGTTGAAGAGCGTCCTGCTTACGATCCGAAGTGCTATTTATGCGCCGGAAACGAACGTATTGGAGGTCATAAAAACCCAGACTATAAAGGAACCTTTGTTTTTACAAACGATTTTAGTGCCTTGTTAACCGATACCCCTGATGGCGGAATGGATGAAGGCAGTTTATTTCAGGCAAAGAGCGAAAGTGGTATTTGTAAAGTAATTTGCTTTAGCGAAAACCATGCGTTAACAGTACCTGAAATGGAAGTTAAAGACATTCGTGGTGTTGTTGATGTTTGGTGTCGTGAGTTTCAGGAGCTGGGTAGCCAAAAGTTTGTTAACTACGTCCAGATTTTTGAAAATAAAGGTTCAATTATGGGCTGTTCAAACCCGCACCCGCATGGTCAAATCTGGTCTTCGTCGTCGGTGCCGGTTGAACCCGAAAAGGAATCGGTAACGCAAAAAGCTTACTTCGAGAAAAATGGTCGGACTTTGCTTGGCGATTATGTTACTGCTGAATTGGAAAAGAAAGAGCGTTTAGTAGCCGAAAATGAGCATTTTGTTGCCTTGGTGCCCTACTGGGCTGTTTGGCCGTTCGAAGCTATGATTATCAGTAAACGTGCTGTTCAAAACATCCTGCAATTAACGGATGATGAGCGAACTGGATTGGCCGATATTTATAAACAATTGACTGTAAAATACGATAACCTGTTCGAGACCTCTTTTGCTTATTCAGCTGGTTTGCATCAAGCTCCAACTGATGGGAATGATTGTCCTGAATGGCACTTGCACATGCACTTTTATCCGCCATTATTACGGTCGGCAACAGTGAAGAAATTCATGGTTGGTTACGAGATGCTTGCGACTCCGCAACGTGATATTACAGCAGAGCAAGCAGCACGCCGACTTCGCGAATTATCGGACATTCATTATAAACAACAATAAAACATACAAACCTGAATTATGACTAAGATTAGTTCTTTAGTAGAAAAAATTAATGGTGGAAATAATCCACTTTTCCATGAATTATACGGAACCGAAGAAGCGGTTTTAAAAGGAATGGCTGATCGCTATGTGAAGTACATGGAACAATACAGTGCAACCTACGGATCAGATGATGTTACCTTGTTTAGCTCTCCTGGGCGTACGGAAGTTGGTGGTAACCACACAGATCACCAGTTAGGACGAGTATTGGCAGGTGCGGTTAATCTGGATAACATTGCTGTTGCTGCTCCAAACGGAACGAATATTGTTCGTATCGACTCAGTGGGTTTTCCTCCATTTGAAGTGGACTTGTCAGACCTGGAAATAAAGGAGTTTGAAGTAACTCCTGGCAACCTTGTAAAAGTGTATGCTAAAGAGTTAAAAGCATTGGGACTCGAAGTAGGCGGATTCAACGCGATCATTCACGGTGCTGTTCCTGAAGGTTCTGGCTTAAGTTCTTCAGCTTCATTCGAAGTGTTGATTGGTGCTATTTTCAGCGAACTATTCAACGACGGAAAATTGGATCCTGTTGATAATGCAAAAATTGGTCAAAAAGCAGAACACGCTTGTCATAAATTCTGTGGATTGATGGATCAAACTGCTTGTGCCGTTGGTGGTTTCATTACAATTGACTTTGAAGATAAAGCAAACCCAATTGTAAAAGCATTAGATTTTGACTTTGCAACAACCGGTTACTCACTGGTAATTACAAATACGGGAGGTAGTCATGGTGGTCTTGACAAAGAATATAATTCATTGCCAGCTGAGATGAAAGCTGTTGCCAAAGAATTGGGACATGAAGTTCTTCGTCCAGCGTCAATGGAAGATGTTGTTAAAAGCATTCCTTCTATTCGTGAAAAAGTGGGTGACCGTGCCATCCTTCGTTCCATTCACTTCCAGGGGGATAACGCCCGGGTGGTAAAACAAGTCG
Organism: Mangrovibacterium sp.; assembly: GCF_059905295.1. NCBI lineage: Bacteria > Pseudomonadati > Bacteroidota > Bacteroidia > Marinilabiliales > Prolixibacteraceae > Mangrovibacterium > Mangrovibacterium sp. The sequence continues at coordinate 19,679 of NZ_JBZQJF010000159.1, read as the reverse complement.
AAGCATTGGAGTCCGGTGACTTCCAGGGATTCCTGGGCATGGTGATTCAATCTGGTTACAGCTCGTACATGTATAATCAAAATATTTACGTTAACAGAGAACCTGAATATCAACCTGTTGCTTTGGGCTTGGCTTTGAGTGAATTAGTGCTGGTAGGTAAAGGTGCATGGCGTGTACACGGTGGTGGTTTTGCCGGTACTATTCAGGCTTTTGTTCCTAATGATTTGTTGGATGAATACATTTCAACTTTAGAGTCAGTTTACGGCGAAGGTAACTGTCATAAACTGTTCATCCGTTCTAAAGGATCAATCAAATTAGACCTATAACTCCATATAAATTAGACCTAAAACGTATAGAAATGAGCAAAAACAAATATTTGTTTCCGTTGGTCGTAATGGCCTCCCTGTTTTTCCTGTTTGGTTTCATTACAACCATGAATAACTCAACCATTGAGTTCTTAAAAAGTGCTTTTGGCTTGAACGATGTCCAGAAGCAGTTGCCAAATACTTTCTTTTATGGTGCTTATGTGCTTTCCATCCCTGTTGGATTTTTGATTAAGCAAATTGGTTATCGCTTTTCAATCTTTACCGGTTTGGGATTAATTGCATTAGGATTTTTTGCCTGTATCCCGGGTGTTGGATTTGGCTATTATGGCTTCTTGAGTGCGGTTTCAATTTTTGCAATTGGTGTTGTGATCCTTCAAGTGGCAGCAGCTCCTTATGTTGTAGCTCTTGGACCCAAAGATGGCGCTGCCAGTCGTTTGACATTGACAAATGCATTGAACTCGGTTGCTACCGTCATCGCTCCAATCTTCGTATCTGTTTTGTTAGTTACACCAAAATTGGGTGAAGGAGAAGTTTTGTCGAATGCTGCAATCAAGGATATCGTGAAAAATCCATTTATTGGTATCGGTATTGTTACCGCGGTTATTCTGGTCATCATGTTTTTCCTCAAGCTACCAAATATTAAAGAAGAGCAGGAAGCTGCCGAAGATGCAAGCGCTGTAAAACACAAGTCGAGTGCTTTCAAATATCCGCACGTGTGGTTAGGTTCGTTAGCTATTTTTGTTTACATGGGTATCGAAATTGGTATTCCAAGTTTCTTCGCTGATTTTGCCAATAAAACCGGTGCTGTAATTACGACTTCAACCACCGATATGTTGAAATTCTACTGGGGTGGTTTAATGGTTGGTCGTTTGTTGGGTATTTTCATTTTGAAGAAATACAAACCTACATTGATCCTTTCAATTTGCGCTCTTGGTGGTGCTGCTATGTTGATTGGTGCAATCTTGCTTACCGGTAATTTAAGTATGTGGTTGTTCCTGGGAACAGGTTTATTCCATTCAATTATGTGGCCGGTAATTTATAGCTTAGCTCTGGAAGACTTAGGTCCTCATGCCGATGTGGCTTCAGGTATTATTGCTACATCAGTAATCGGTGCAGCTATCCTGACTCCGATCATGGGAGCGATTCAAACGGTTACAGGAACAGTTGTCGCAGCAATTTGCTGTTTGTTTGTGTACTACTTGTACCTGGTGTTCTTTGCGACCAAGGGGTCAAAAATCAGAACATAATCGAATATAACCTCATAGTTTAAGCCGGGCAATTCTGCCCGGCTTTTTTTATGTTTTTAGGAATCTCCGTTTATACAAATAAGCTTTTAAATCGACCAAAAATGTTTTGAACGAGGGAAAAATACTTTACTTTTGGTTCGCTTTAATTGTCCAAAGAACATATAGCTTTAAGCTCAATGTTGGCTGCAATGAAAGTATTTACCTAAATCAAAATAGTTGTTTAATTAAAATGGTGATTAAAATCAACCACTAAACCTTTTTAAGTATGATTCAAAAGAAAAGTTACACATTGCCAATTGTAATGATGATCCTGCTTTTTGGTATGATCTCCTTTGTTACAAACCTGGCAGCACCGATGGGTGTAGTTGTGAAGTCTCAATTTCAGGCTTCGAATTTTTTAGGCATGTTGGGGAACTTTGCCAACTTTCTGGCCTACCTGTTTATGGGGATTCCTGCCGGTAAATTGTTAGAAAAAATCGGTTATAAAAAAACAGCCTTGCTGGGTATTGTTGTTGGATTCGTTGGCGTTGGCGTGCAATACATGTCCGGAATCGCGGAGAGTTTCTTTGTTTACCTGTTAGGTGCCTTTATTGCTGGTTTCTCAATGTGTATTTTGAACGTTGTTGTTAACCCGATGCTGAACACGCTCGGTGGTGGCGGTAAAAAAGGAAACCAGTTAATTCAGGTTGGTGCAACGTTTAACTCATTTATGGGGACTTCAGTTCCTCTATTAGTTGGAATGTTGGTCGGTGTCGTTACTAAAGATACTGCGATCAAAGATGTTAATCCGGTGATGTTTACTGCAATGGGCATTTTTGCACTGGTTGGTCTTGTTCTTTATTTTGTGAATATTCCTGAACCTCACCTGAATAAGGGGGATGAAGTAAAAGCACCTACAAGTCATAGTGCATGGTCGTTCCGTCACTTCATCCTGGGAGCCATTGGAATTGGTGTTTATGTAGGAGTAGAAGTAGGAGTGCCCGGAACAATGTTCTTCTTTTTGGCTGATGCCAATGCCGGAGGCTTAGATGCTGCTACTGCAGGGACTGTTGTTGCAACTTACTGGCTTTTGATGCTTGTTGGTCGTTTTATCGGGGCCTCTATCGGAGGACAAGTTTCCAGTAAAACGATGTTGTTTGTTGCCTCGGGAATTGGGATGATTTTAGCCTTGTTGGCTATTTTGTTGCCAATCGGAATTACTGTTTCAATCCCTGTTTTTCAAAGTACAGCCAGCGGAATCTCATTTGGATTAGCTAATGTGCCTATCAATGCCATGTTCCTGGTATTAATCGGACTTTGTACTTCGGTTATGTGGGGTGGTATTTTTAACCTTGCGGTTGAAGGACTGGGACGCTTTACAGCATCTGCTTCTGGTATCTTTATGACCATGGTTGTTGGTGGCGGTATTTTGCCTTTGCTGCAAAATGCGGTTGCTGATGGTGTAGGTTACATGGTTTCTTATTGGGTGCCATTTATCGGTTTGGCTTATTTGTTCTATTACTCACTGATTGGAAGTAAAAACGTCAATCCTGATATTGAGGTAGACTAATTAGTCGTCGCATTACGGTTGGTTTTGTACCAGCCGCTTATATGATAGGAGAGCCCTTGAATGTGTCTTCGGATATGTTCAAGGGCTCTTTGTATGTTGTAAAACACATGTCTGAAAAAAAAGCACGAATTCTATTAAAAGTATAAGTTACTTTTATAATTTTGATCCCGATGAAACTAGACACCGAAACTCTACTGAATGAATTGTATGGGGAACATCCCCAGCACTATGTGGCTGTTGACTGCGTAATCTTTGGATATAAAGATAGTGAGTTAAAGCTTTTGTTATACCCCCGTAGTTTTGAGCCTGCAAAAGGCAACTGGTCTTTACTCGGAGGCTTTATCCAAAAGGATGAATCTTCTGATCAGGCAGCTAAGCGGATTCTGAAAAGAACCACTGGACTTGATGAAATTTATATGGAGCAGGTTTCGGCGTTTACCGAACCGGAACGTGAACCTTCAGCCCGTGTAATCAGTATAGCATACTATGCCTTAATCCGATTAGATGATCATGATGAGGAAATCGTTCATCAGTACGGTGCCGATTGGTTTTCATTCGACAAAAAACCGGAACTTATTTTCGACCACGAAGAAATTGTCACAAAAGCCTTGGCGAAACTGCAGCAAAAAGCCGGTTACCAGTTAGTGGGCCCTGAGTTGCTGCCTGATTTGTTCACAATCACACAGTTGAGAGGTCTGTACGAAGCAATTTTCCAGCGAACCCTTGATCCGGGTAATTTCCGGAAAAAAGTACTTTCCCTTGGGGTGCTCAAAAGACATAATAAAAAGGATTCTACAGAATCGAAAAAAGGGGCATTTTATTACAGCTACGAGGAAAACGAGGAAAAGAGCGAGAAAGAGTTAAATCGAATTATCAAAATATAATAACCAATAACAGAACATTTAATAAAAACTAAAATGGCACAGAACGAATTAAAAAACTTAGAAGTTTGGTTTGTAACAGGTAGTCAACATTTATACGGACCTAAAACTTTAGAGCAAGTTGCAGAACATTCAAAAGAAATTGCTGCAGCATTCGATGCATCCTCAGAAATTCCAGTAAAAGTAGTGGTTAAACCTACCGGAACCGGATCGAAAGAAATTCATACAATTTGTAAAGAAGCAAACAGCGCTGATAATTGTATCGGTATCATTACTTGGATGCATACGTTCTCTCCTGCAAAAATGTGGATTCATGGTCTTCAGGAATTGCGCAAGCCTATTCTTCACTTACATACTCAATACAACAAAGAAATTCCATGGAATGACATTGACATGGACTTCATGAACCTGAACCAAAGTGCTCATGGTGACAGAGAATTTGGCCACATCATGGCTCGCATGCGTATGAGCCGTAAAGTTGTGGTTGGTCACTGGCAAGATCCTAAAACAATTTCGCAAATTGCCAAGTGGTCTCGTGTAGCTGCTGCCTGGGCTGACTCGCAAGATATGTTGATCATTCGTTTCGGTGATCAGATGAACAATGTGGCCGTAACAGATGGAGACAAAGTTGAGGCTGAACGAGTTTTCGGTTACCATGTTGATTATAGCCCGATTGCAGATTTTGTATCTGTTCAGGATAACGTTAGCGACGAAGACGTTGCAGCCTTAGTGAAAGTGTATGAGCAGGAATACGATTTCGCGGATAACTGTAAAGAAGGTGGTAAAGATCGCGAACAGGTTGTGAACGCAGCTCGTATCGAAATTGGATTACGTCGTTACCTGGATAAAAAAGGAGCAAAAGCGTTTACGACTAACTTCGACGATTTAGAAGGAGTAGATCAATTGCCCGGTTTGGCATCTCAGCGTTTAATGGCTGATGGTTATGGTTTTGGTGCTGAAGGAGACTGGAAAACAGCTGCTTTGTGTCGTCAAATGTGGTTCATGAGTCAAGACCTTCCTGATTATAAAGGATGTTCATTCTTAGAAGATTATACCCTCAACTTTGATGGTGAGAAAAGTGCAATCCTGCAAGCTCACATGTTGGAGGTTTGTCCTCTAATTGCTGATCACAAACCAAAATTAGAAGTTCACCCATTAGGAATTGGTGGTAAAAACGATCCTGCCCGTTTGGTATTTACAAGTAAAACCGGACCAGGTGTGGCAGCTACGGTAATCGATATGGGTAGCCGTTTCCGTATGATTATTAATGCGGTTGATTGTATCGAGTCAAAAGAACTTCCAAAACTTCCTGTGGCAAGTGCACTGTGGATTCCACAACCAAACTTTGAAGTGGGAGCTGCTGCGTGGATTTTAGCCGGTGGAACACACCATACAAGTTTCTCTTATGACTTAACTGTCGAAGATTTACTGGATTTTGCAGAAATTGCAGGTATTGAAGCTGTTGTGATTGACAAAAATACAACGATTGCTGAGTTCAAGAAAGAATTGAAGTGGAATGATCTATATTATCATATCGCTAAAGGCATCTAAATAAAAGCTAATAAATCATAGACCAAAAACTTTAATTTATGAATTGGACTTCACATGAGTTTATTTGGCTCGACTGGGTGATTATCGCAGTTGGGATTTTAGCAGTGACGTGGATTGTTTGGCGCACGTTACATAAACACTCCAAAACGCTTCAAGGTGCCGACAGTGAAGACTACCTGTTCGGTAAAGGCGAACCATGGTATATCATTGGTGCGGCTATCTTTGCTGCAAATATTGGCTCTGAACACCTTGTGGGGCTTGCCGGTACAGGGGCGAAAGCTGGTGTAGGTATGGCGCACTGGGAAATGCAAGGCTGGATGATTCTTATTCTGGGATGGCTCTTTGTGCCTTTCTACCAACTTATGAATAACAAGTTGGGAAAAATCATCACGATGCCTGACTTCCTCAAAAATCGTTATACTCATGCTACAGGTTACTGGTTATCAATCATTACACTTATAGCATACGTGCTGACTAAAGTAAGTGTGACTGCATTTACTGGCGGTATCTTCCTGGAGAGCCTTCTTGGCTTGCCATTCTGGTATGGAGCCATTGGTCTGATTGTCTTAACAGGTATCTTCACCGTTTTTGGCGGAATGAAGGGTGTAATGGTAATGTCGGCAGTTCAAACGCCTATTCTTATCATTGGCTCATTTCTTGTACTTTTTCTGGGATTAATGGCACTTGGACACGGTAGTATTCCTGATGGCTGGACCGCAATGATTGACTATTCTAAAACACTAGGAGTCGGCCAGGATGGTGTTGCTTATGGTTCAAACCACCTGTTCCACTTCGAGACGGGTGACCCGCTATATGATGATTATCCTGGTTTCTGGGTATTTATCGGAGCATCAATCATCGGTTTTTGGTATTGGGCAACCGACCAGCATATTGTTCAACGTGTACTCGGACAAGAAAAAGGCGAGGCTAACGACGTTGTGATTAAGCGTGCAAGAAGAGGTACTATCGCTGCTGGATATTTCAAATTATTACCAGTATTTATGTTTTTGATACCGGGTATGATAGCCGCTGCACTGGCCGCACGTCCCGACAGTGGTTTCTCTTTGCAGGATCCTGATATGGCCTTCGGTTTAATGGTTAAATTTGTATTGCCCGCGGGTGTGAAAGGTGTTGTAACAGTCGGTTTTATTTCTGCTCTTGTTACTTCTCTGTCGGCATTCTTTAATTCATGTGCTACGCTGTTTACCGAAGACTTTTATAAACCACTGCGTCCAGGTAGAAGTGAGTCCAGATACGTTTTTATCGGCCGAGTAGCAACAATGGTTGTGGTATTACTTGGTTTAGCATGGATTCCTGTCATGATGAGTCTTGGTAGTCTTTATGACTATTTGCAAGGTATTCAATCTCTGCTGGCTCCTGCAATGGTAGCGGTATTCGTACTTGGAATATTCTCCAAGCGAATTACACCTAAAGCAGGTGAAGTCGGTATGATCGGGGGCTTTTTTGTCGGAATGTTGCGCTTGCTGACCAACATTTTTACAGATACAGGTAAAGCTGTAATGACAGGCCCATTCTGGGAATCAACCCGTTGGTTCTGGCATCCCAACTGGCTTATCTTTGAGATATGGTTACTGCTTTTCATCATCATGTTGATGGTCGTAGTATCATTCTTTACTCCTAAGCCTACTGCCCAACAGGTAGAGTTTATTACTTTCACCAGCGACTACAAATCAATTATACGGAAGAGCTGGAACAAGTGGGATGTAATTGGTTCTTTGGGGGTAGTCTTTGCATGTGCTATGTTCTACTGGTATTTCTGGTAGAAGACTTTTCTCTGAAAAATTATGAGTAACTAATTTCAATAAAGACAGAAAAACCGGCTGCCTTTTCGGTGGCCGGTTATTTCCCTTAGAATTTAAACTGTTGGTGCATTTTGGTTCGTTCAGAGGGGAGTACCCTGTCAAAAAATCCTAAAAGAAGAAAAGATGTTAGAAAAATTAAAAGAAGAGGTTTGTCAGGCTAACCTGGACTTAGTCGCTCACGGGTTGGTGATTTTTACCTGGGGTAACGTTAGTGGTATCGACCGCGAGTCTGGTTTAGTGGTGATTAAACCCAGCGGTGTTTCATACGACGGTATGAGCCCGGATGATATGGTTGTTGTTGACCTGGATGGCAAGGTGGTTGAAGGAAAATATAAACCATCATCGGATACAGCGACTCACGTTGTATTGTATAAACAATTTCCAAATATCGGAGGAGTTGTTCATACGCACTCAGAATGGGCAACAAGTTGGGCGCAAGCAGGTAAATCGATTCCTGCAGTTGGTACAACGCATGCGGATTATTTTTACGGTACAGTTCCTTGTACACGTAAAATGACAGCACAAGAAATTGAATCGGCCTATGAACTGGAAACCGGAAATGTGATTGTTGAATGTTTTAAGTCTCAAAATATCAATCCGGATTATGTACCGGGTGTATTGGTGAACAACCATGCTCCGTTTTCGTGGGGAACCGATGCACACAATGCAGTTCACAATGCGGTGGTTTTGGAAGAAGTTGCTAAAATGACTTTCCGTTCATTCCAGCTGAATCCAAATACCGAAATGGATCAGGTATTGCTTGATAAGCACTTTTTGCGTAAGCATGGTGCAAATGCCTATTATGGCCAAAAATAAAAACTGAAAAAAACTAAATAAGACATGACCCAAGCTAAATATACTATTGGATTAGATTATGGTTCTGATTCGGTTCGCTCATTAATCGTTAATGTTGCTACCGGAGAGGAAGTTGCCAGCGTGGTATTTCCTTATCCTCGTTGGGCTAAAGGAATGTATTGTGTTCCTCACGAAAACCAATTCCGTCAGCACCCGCTGGATTATCTGGAAGGTTTGGAATACACAATCGTTGAAGCATTAAAACAGTCTCCGGCAGGAGTTGCTGAAAATGTTGTGGGTATCTCAATCGATACAACTGGTTCAACACCTGTTGCTGTTGACGAAAAAGGTACTCCGCTGGCATTGACTCCGGGATTTGAAGAAAACCCGAATGCCATGTTTGTTTTGTGGAAAGACCACACAGCAGTAAAAGAAGCTGACGAGATTAATGAGTTGGCTAAAAAATGGGAAATTGACTTTACACAATACGAAGGTGGAATCTATTCTTCAGAATGGTTCTGGTCGAAAATTTTACATGTATCACGTGCCGATGCCGGTGTTTTGCGTGCTGCAACCTCTTGGGTTGAGCATTGCGACTGGATTCCTGCAGTCTTGACTGGAACGACGCGGCCTCAGATTTTGAAACGTAGCCGTTGTGCAGCTGGTCACAAAGCGATGTGGCACGAGGCTTTCAATGGTTTGCCTACCGAAGAGTTCCTGGTTGCTTTGGATCCGGTGTTGAGTGGCTTACGTGATCGTCTGTTCAAAGAAACCTATACCTGTGATGTTGCTGTTGGTAACCTGACACCGGAATGGGCTGAAAAATTAGGTTTGTCGACTGAGGTTGTTGTTGGTATTGGAGCTTTCGATGCCCACTTGGGAGCCGTTGGTGCTCAAATTGAACCTTACTATCTGAGTAAAGTGATGGGAACATCAACTTGCGATATGTTGGTTGCACCAAACGAAGAAGTAGGAGATAAGCTGGTTGCCGGTATTTGCGGACAGGTTGATGGATCTGTTGTTCCGGGTATGCTTGGTATGGAAGCTGGCCAATCGGCTTTCGGTGATATTTATGCCTGGTTCAAAAAAGTATTGATGTGGCCTGCACAACAAATTATTGGTGGAAGCGAATTGATTGACGAAGCAACTCGTGCAAAATTATTGGATGAGCTTTCTGATAAAATGATTTTGGAGTTGAGTAAAGCTGCTGAACAGTTGCCAATCGACGAAAAAGGCGTGTTGGCAATCGACTGGATGAATGGTCGTCGTACGCCGGACGCCAACCAAAACCTGAAAGGAGCAATCGCCGGATTGAACCTCGGAACAGATGCTCCTCGTATCTTCCGCTCGCTGGTTGAAGCGACTGCTTTTGGTTCAAAAGCCATTGTTGATCGTTTCATCGAACAAGGTGTGCCTATTAAAGGTGTAATTGCCTTGGGTGGTGTAGCCAAAAAATCGAAACTGGTTATGCAGATTGTTTGCGATGTGCTGAATATGCCGATTAAAGTAGCGCGTTCAGAACAGGCTTGTGCGTTAGGCTCAGCCATGGCGGCAGCTGTGGTGGCCGGTGTTTATGCAACAACGCATGAAGCGCAGGAAAAAATGGGCGGTGGTTTCGAAACCGAATATCACCCAATTCCTGAAAATGCAGCGAAATACCAGGTTATCTATGAAAAATACATGAAGTTAGGTCAATTCATCGAAGAGAACCTGACTCGTTAACCTTAGGTTATTACAATTCAATTCAGGTTGTATTTCCTGAAAAAAATCATAAATTGCCCGGTAAAAACCGGGCTTTTTTTATGTACGATATTATCGGAGATGTACACGGACAAGCAGGAATGTTGAAAGACCTTCTGAAAAAAATGGGCTATTCGGTGGTCAATGGTTTTTATAGTCATCCAACGAGGAAAGCAATTTTTGTAGGTGATTTTATCAATCGTGGTCCCAAGATCAAAGAGACAATTCAGATTGTTAGGAATATGACCGAAAATGGGGCTGCTTACGCCATTTTGGGGAATCATGAGGTGAACGCCCTTTTCTATTCGTTGTTGGACAAAGAAGGACATCATATTAGTAAAAAGTGGTCCCGTTTGAGACTAGATCTGAGTCCAACACTGGATGAATTTGAAAATAATAAAGAAAAGTGGAAAGATCATGTGACGTGGATGCGTACACTCCCCATGTTTCTCGAATTGGATGGTATTCGAGTGGTACATGCCTGCTGGAAGGATGAAAATATTAGTATTTTACAAGAGGCCTTCTATGATCAACCGAAGTTGAAGAAAAAGCAACTTAAATTGATTGGGCGCAATCACAACGTTTTGTCAAAGGCGTTTTGGGAAACCTGCAAGGGTATCGATTTTCAGTTACCGAGAGATTTGCTGATTTTCGACAAGGAGGGCTGTGCTCATCGATCATTTCGTTCCCGTTGGTGGGAGAGTCCGGTTGGGAAGACTTTTCAGGAATTATCCTTTGAAAGTCGATTTGAATTGCCCGATTATCACATTCCCGAAGAACTTGCTATTCCAAGAGAATCCTACCCGGAGGATGCTCCGATCGTATTCTTTGGTCATTACTGCATGCGCGACGGTTCAAACCTGGTGAAACCGAATATTTGTTGCCTCGATTCGTGTGTTAGTCGGAAAGGTAAACTAACCGCTTATCGCTGGAATGGCGAGAAAACACTGGTGTCTGAAAATTTTGTACAATAGTTATATTTCGATTGCTACTGAAAATAAAGCGGTTATTTTTTTAGCAGAAAAGGACCGGCTAATTTTTAGCTAAAATTTTATCAGTGGCTATTGCAGACAAAAAAAGAAACTCTATATTTGCAGAGCCTTTTGAGAAACGGATTTCAGAAGGTCAGTTCTCTGAAAAAGTGCTTTAAAAATCGACTAAGAAATCATCTAAATGGTGCGGTAGTTCAGCTGGTTAGAATATCGGCCTGTCACGCCGGGGGTCGCGGGTTCGAATCCCGTCCGCACCGCTTTTTTTTGATTTTTTATACCAAATATTGGTGCGGTAGTTCAGCTGGTTAGAATATCGGCCTGTCACGCCGGGGGTCGCGGGTTCGAATCCCGTCCGCACCGCATATCGATGATTAAAAGCACTTACTGGTGCGGTAGTTCAGCTGGTTAGAATATCGGCCTGTCACGCCGGGGGTCGCGGGTTCGAATCCCGTCCGCACCGCAAAAGCCACTCAATTTTTGGGTGGCTTTTTTGTTTACTAACTTCTCATATTTGACGTAATAAAAAAAAGCCACCCCAAAGGATGGCTTCTTCACATCAGATCTTGTTTTACTTATTCGGCTTTCTTCGATTGAAATACATAGCCTACAACCAATCCGATCCCTCCGAAAAGGAAAATCATCGATACATAAGCCGGTCCTTCTTCCATTCCGGCAGTATTGGCTAACAGGTTTCCAAAGAGTACACCAAGAGCAACGCCTATAAATAACAGGCCAGTCTTCAAGGTGAAGAACATGGCACTTGGAGCTTTCGTTTTAAAAAGAGTCGGATCGGCTCCTTTTTCAATCATTGCCATTCGCTCTTTATTGCGTGTTGTAATAAAAATGTAGAATGTTGCGAATACGAAGGCAAAGAAACTAATCGGGATTAAGATGTCTTCTAACATGGCTTTCTATTTTTAATGATTTTTACTTTCAAATTCGTTCTTATGACGCAGTTCTTTGGTTTCGGTTACAAGCATCGATTCTTTTTTTTGAAAGTCGATAAAGGGATGTTGCTCAGACCTTATCTGCTTTGTCTTGGTTGTTGTCAAAAACTGCGAAAGATGACAGCTCCTGTTCTGGCAATGGTTCGCAACAGCTTCCTATTTTAAAGTTGGCAGTTTAGACTATTCGCCTAACCGGTTGTGTCATTTTATTTCAGTATATTTTCGTGAAATTCTGTAACCAACTCTACCGAACGGCGTCATATCGCATGTATGAATCAACCGGATGATTATTATTATATTGCCAAGGTTTTGGACGGCGACACGGCGTCATTCTCTTACCTGGTCGATCGGTACCAGGATATGGTTTACGGACTGGCATTGAAAATGCTCCGTAACGGAGAGGATGCCGAGGAAATGGCCCAGGATTGTTTCGTTAAGGCATATCGTTCGTTGAGTTCGTACAGACAGCAATCGAAGTTTTCGACCTGGCTGTATCGCATCGCCTATAACGGTTGTATAAGTTTGATGCGGAAGCGAAAACTCGAAGTGCGGTCAATGGATGAGCAGCAACTGTCGGATCGGGATGAAGCCCGGTTGAATGATCAGTTGATGGAGATGGATAAGGCTCTGGTTGAAAAGTTGCTTCAGGAAGCCATGGAAAAGCTGCCTGAGCTGGAGCAGGTTTTAATCACCTTGTATTATTACGAGGATCAGAAGGTGGAAGAGATTAGTCATATAACCGGGTTAACCGATAGTAATGTGAAGGTGAAAATTCACCGGGCCCGTAAAAAAATGTATGATCTGTTGCACCAAAGTTATGAGGAAGGTATTTTTAGTACGATTTAATCAGCAAGGTCATGGATAAACAAGATCAACAATTTAGAGAATTAATGCAGAATTATCGGCCACAGCGCGCGCCGGTCGATTTTTCCAAGCGGGTGATGGATCAGATTCATGCCTTGCCGAAGATTGAATATAAACCGGTATTCGGGAAATGGTTTTTGACAATTTTTCTGAGTTTTTTTGCTGGTTTTGTTGCAGTTGTTCTGTTCCTGAGTGGTTCAGGCCATCCTGCAACCGAAGCTCCTGGTTTACTGAATAAGTTGCCCAAAGTAGAGATGGAGGTATTTAATGAGGCCAATAAAGAAGTAGTTGGTTGGTTTGCACACCTGCCTTCTGTCTTGATTTTTGCTTTGATGGGAATTGCTGTGTTGTTGATTTTGGATCGATTACTCAGTCGACGTATGCAGCATCGTAAATTAATAAAATAAAAGAGCGGCTTCGGTGGAAGTCGCTCTTTTTTATGCAGTGTATTAACCCGAGTTCATTCAAAAATGGTTCACAGCTTTAACTATTTTAGAATCGAATTCAGGTTATTAGAATGGCAAATCATCACCTTCAGCTGGTTCCGGCGGAACATCATCAACCGAAAATGGCGGAGGTACAGCTGCGTTATCAGCGCTGGCTGTATCAATTTTCCAGGCATTGATATTGTGATACCAACGGCCGTTGAATTCGCGGCTTTCCACATCAAAGAAGACATTAACATCCATTCCAGGTTGAAGTCCTTCGATCATGCTTATTTTGTCGCCGAACAGAGTAAAGCAAACTTGTTTTGGATATTGATCCTGAGTTTCAATTACAAATTCTTGTTTTTTCCATTCGTTTCCAGCTTTACTAACACCGGATTGAACCGGCAGAAACTGGCTGATTTTTCCTTTAATTTCCATATTTATTCTTCAATAATTGTCGGTTGAAGCATCAAAAGTACGGATAAAAAAATCCCCCTGAAAACGATTTTCAGGGGGATTTCAAAAAGTTATTAAGAGTTTGAATTATTTCTCGATTGAAAGTAATTCAACTTCAAAAATCAAGGTTTCATTCGGACCGATTTTTTGTCCGGCACCACGTTCACCATAAGCCAGTTCAGCAGGAACATACAGTTTCCATTTTGAACCAACAGGCATCAGTTGAAGGGCTTCAGTCCAACCTTTAATTACACCTTTAACAGGGAATGTTGCTGGTTCGCCACGCTCTACTGAGCTATCGAAAACAGTTCCGTCAAGTAATTTACCTGTATAGTGGCATTTTACTTTATCGTCGATGGTTGGTTTTGGGCCAGTACCTTCAACCAATACTTCATATTGAAGTCCACTGTCTGTTGTTGTAACACCTGCTTTTTCTTTGTTGGCAGCCAGGAAGTCTTGACCTTTTTTCAGGTTTTCAGCAGCTTTGGCTTCTCCTGCTTTCGCGAAATAAGCTTGAATTACTTTACGCGCATCGTCAGCATTGATTTGAGTATCTTTTCCTTTAAGTTTTTCACCTAAAGCAGAAAGAAGAAGGTCCATATTAAGGTCTTCAGTACCCGGAGTCATGTCGATACGTTGTTTTTCCATATCGCCGATAACCACACCTAATGCGTAGCTTGTTGAATCGATGCTTGTTGTTAGTTTGGCAGGAGATTGAGCTCCTGGTTGGCATGCTGTAAATGCAGTGACTGCAGCAATTGCCACAAGAACAGGTTTAAAATTCATATTATATTTGTTAAGTAATATTTAGACAATTTCCAATAATTCTACATCGAAAATCAGGGTGCTGTTTGGCCCTATTGCACCACCTGCACCGCGTTCGCCATAAGCCAAATCCGAAGGAACATACAAACGCCATTTAGAACCTACAGCCATCATTTGCAAAGCTTCAACCCATCCCTGGATAACACCATTAACCGGGAAAGTCGCCGGTTCACCGCGTTGTACAGAGCTGTCGAAAACAGTTCCGTCAATTAATGTTCCGTGATAGTGACAACGAACTTCGTCAGTTGCACCTGGTTTTTCACCATCTCCGTCAACTAATACTTTATATTGTAAGCCGCTGGCTGTTTCTGTAACTTCCGGATCTTTTTGATTTTCGGCCATGAACTTAGCGCCTTCTTCCAGGTTTTTAGCGGCGTCGCCACTTTGTTGATCATTCATAAAATCCTGAAGAATTTGGTTGGCCTGTTGTACGCTTAATTTGGGTTGTTTTCCAGTAAATGCGTCTTCAATTGCATTCATGAAGTTTACCGGGTCAACAGTTTTTACACCCGATTGAATTAAATTGCTTGCAATGCTGAGTCCTAAAGCATAGCTAAAGTCTTCCAATCGTTTGTTTTCGTTTTGTTCTGACATATCTTATTTTTTTATGAGCTACGAAGATAGGGTTATTTTTGAAACTGACTTAATCTAGGCAAGTTTCTGTCCATATAACATTTCCTTTTTACCCGGAGGACCGGGAATGCGTTGCATATTGAACCCGCTTCGGATTAGTTTTCTGCGAACTTCGCCTTGTGCACAATAGGTTACAAAAATTCCTTCCTCGTTGGTGTGCTCTGCAATTTGTTCAAATAATGATTCTTCCCACATAGCTGGTTGCTTGTTGGGAGCAAAGGCATCGAAATAGATCAGGTCGAAACAGGGGAGTAAACCCAAATTGAAAATGGTTAAGTCTGCATCAAGCTTGGTCAACTCAAATCCCGGAGCTATTGTTTGTGCTTTATTCCACTCACAGTTGTGCATTTGTTGAAACTGCAATGCCAATTCTTTGGGAAAATGTTGGGTGAAGTTTAGCAGGGTAAACTCCTCCGGTTTCAACGGATATTTTTCAATGCTGTAATAGCGGATATTCTTTTCCCCTTTGTTTGCCAGGGTCAGCAAGGCATTCAAACCAGTTCCGAAACCGACCTCAAAAATGCAGATGTCGTGCTTGGCCGATTTGTCTAAGCCATTCTGAATAAATACGTGCATCGATTCCTGAATTGCACCGTGAATTGAGTGAAAGTGCTCATTCAGTTCCGGTACATACAAGGTGTGCGATCCGTCTTCTGTCAATCTGATTTCTCGATTCATATCTCCATTTGGATGAACCGCGAATTTCGTGAATTTATTTGAGGCCTCCATAAATTTAGATTACATTTAACTGTTTTTAAAACTCTTGCAAATGCTTGTTAAAATTTATGATGAAAACCCAAATGAGCGGGAAATCATGCGGGTTGTCGATGTTCTGCGCGATGGTGGAATTATTATTTATCCTACCGATACGATTTATGGAATTGGTTGTGATATTACCAATGCAAGAGCAGTTGAAAGAGTTGCTCGTATAAAAGGAGTTGAGGTGGCTAAATCCGATTTTTCATTCATCTGTAGCGATTTGAGTCACTTGTCAACTTATGCGAAGCCGATCCCTAATCATATTTTTAAATTAATGAAACGCTGTTTGCCAGGCCCGTTTACCTTTATTTTGGAAGCCAATAACCAGGTTCCGAAATATTTTAAGGGGAAGAAAAAGACAGTTGGTATTCGTGTCCCTGATAATTCGATTATCCAGGCAATTGTTCGTGAGCTTGGGAACCCGATCCTTTCAACCTCGGTGAAGGATGATGATGAAATTGTTGAATATACAACTGATCCGGAGTTGATTGATGAGAAATTTGAGAAATTGGTTGATTTGGTAATTGACGGTGGTTTTGGGGGAAATATTCCATCAACGGTGATTAATTGTACTGCCGGAGTAGTCGAGATTACCCGCCAGGGAAAAGGTGTTGTTGAACTGTAAAAAAATGATTTTTATTTTTTCCAGAATGCCGGTGAGAATAACACCAATACAGTGAATAATTCTAAACGTCCCAGAAGCATCAGGAATGACAGAAACCATTTGCCAATAGCCGGAACCTGAGAGAAATTCTCCGCTGGTCCATAGTTGCCTAGACCTGGTCCAATATTCCCTAAACAAGTTGCTATTGCTCCCATTGACGAATTCAAATCAGGTTCAATCAATGTGAAAATGATCGTGCTTACAAAGAAAATGATCAGGTAGATCATGAAAAATGCCAGTACGTTTGTGATTATTTGATCGGATACTGAGCGCTTGTTAAAACGAACCGGAATTATCGCATTCGGGTGTAAAAGACGACGCAATTCGTAATAGCTGTTTTTCAAAAGAAGTACGATCCGCATGATCTTTATTCCACCGCCTGTAGAACCGGCACTACCACCGAAGAAAAACAAGGTGAAAATTAAGACCATCAGGAAAGGCGTCCATGTAAGATAGTCAGCTGTTGCATAGCCCGTAGTGGTAATAATTGACACAACCTGGAACAAGGTATCACGAAATGCCTGTTCGTTGCCAAGTTGAGTCGTCAGCAATAAGCCAGAGAAAATAATCGCCGTAAATATGAGAATGAATAAGATGTAATATTTGAATTCTTCATTTTTAAAGACTTTATCAAACTTTCCGGTTAAAGCACTATAACTCAGGGTGAAGTTTGTCCCCGCAATAAACATGAAGAAGATAATGACATATTGAATGAATGGTGAATCCCAATAGGCAATTGATGCTTGTTTGGTTGAATACCCACCTGTTGCCATTGTTGTAAACGAATGGTTTATGGCATCAAAAAAGGTCATTCCGCCAGCCCAAAGTAGTAATGCCTCTACAAAAGTGAACATCACATAAATAGCCCATAAATTCTTAGCCGTTTGTTGAATTCGTGGACTTAATTTGTCAGGTACTGGGCCGGGAACTTCAGCCGCAAATAACTGCATACCTCCAATTCCAAATACCGGGAGAATAGCCAGCGATAAAACGATAATTCCCATACCGCCGAGCCATTGAGTCAGGCTTCGCCAGAACAGAATGCCGTGCGGTAATGCTTCAATATCGTTTAATATAGATGAACCGGTTGTTGTAAAGCCGGACATGGTTTCGAAAAAAGCATCGGTGAGGTTCGGGATCGAATGGCTTAGCAAGTAGGGAAGGCTTCCGAAGAACGAAAAGACAACCCAAACTAAACTAACAATGATGAAGCCATCATTTTTACTGATGCGCTTTTCTGCTTTAAACATGGTGGCAACAGTAATTCCTCCCACTCCTAATGTAATTAGGGCTGATTTTAATAAAGGAATGACATCGGGCTCGTGGTATAAAATTGCCACAAGCATCGATATCAGCATAAAAACACCTTCAACAATTAACAAAAATCCGAGAATCTTTATAATGGCTTTGAAGTTGAACATATGCTTTGAGGCTGAGCGATGATTATTTAAAGAATTTTTCGAGTTTGCGGATGGCTGAAGGAAGTGCAAATACAACCACTTTGTCGTCGGCCTGAACGATTGTCTCACCTTTGGCAACAAAGGACATTTCACCACGCACAATACCACCAAGCGTAGCATCTTCGGGGAAACCGATATCTTTTATCGGCGCCTGGGTGATTTTAGAACCTTCAATGGCAATAAACTCGAATACCTCAGCTTCTGAGGCTGTCAAACACTTCGCTTGAGCGACTTGTGCACCCAAGGTGTATTTATAGATGTAGCTGGCGGCAATTAGCTTTTTATTGATCAGGCTACCGATGTCCATACTTTCAGCAATACCCATGAAGTCGATGTTTTCAACCTCAGCCACTGTTCGCTTGATGCCTAGTTTTTTGGCCATGTGACACGACAAAATATTGGTTTCCGAATTACCGGTTACCGCAATGAAAGCATCCATGCGCTCAATACGTTCCTCTTTTAACAGATCGAGGTTTCGACCATCTCCGTTTATAACCAAGACATTTTCAAGGCGATCTGCGATCTGTTGACTGCGATGTTTATCGCTTTCGACGATTTTTATATTGTAATGGTCGCCTAAACGTTCAACTGTTTTTTGAGCGATTCGGCTTCCTCCTAAAATCATGATATTGCGAACAGGGAAAATTTCTTTACCAGTCAGTTCGAACACTTTGTTCATGTAACTGCGTGTTGTGATAAAGAAGATGATATCTCCGGAGCGAACATAGTCACGCCCGTGTGGAATAATGGTTTGGTTTTCACGATTAATAGCCACCGCACGAATCTCCGATTCAATGTACGAAAGCTCCTCAAAGGATTTATTCAATACAGGTGCATTTTCCCGAATCTTAATTCCCATTAAGATGAGTTTACCACCTGAGAACTCAATCAATTGTCGGGTACCAACCTGTTTTACCGATGAAGCGATTTCTTTTCCAGCCAATGTTTCCGGATAAATCAATTCGTCTACGCCCAGGTTGCGAAGTTTCTCTTTATACTTTTCCTGCAAATATTCTGCATTGTTAATTCGGGCTACGGTTCTGCCAACACCCATATCTTTGGACATTACACAGGCCATAATATTCCGTTCTTCGTAAGGAGTTACGGCAATCAATAAGTCAGATTTAGCAACTCCGGCATCTTTCAAATCCTTGAACGAATTGGCGTAACCGGTAATGGTAAGTAGATCAACTTGACTGGAAAGTTTGTTAAGTTTTTCGGTATCATCATCCATCAAAACGATGTCGTGATCTTCGCGGCTCAACATTTTTGCAAGGTGAGTCCCAACTTCTCCTGCTCCAACAATAACAATTTTCATTGAGTATTTCGTACTTCGTTAAAATTCGCCAAGCAAAGTAAAGTATAAAATCATGAATTTACCATGCAATTGATTATTTTTTTGCCTTATGTTACCAGTCGGTAATTACCGGTTGTTTAAAGGTGTAATTACCTGCAGGAAAATTCAGAATGAGGTAGTTCTCTCGTTAAATAAGCTTTTTTGTGAAAAAATATGATTTTAACTGCTTATTTTGAGCTTTTTACGTTTTTATTAGCCTGTTGTTGTGTCGAATTTTCTTTTGTACTTATCGTTGAATTTGTGATTCTGGAGGATTCAATTCAATACGTTGATTTCCGAATTGACATATATCATCTTTTACAATAAGTTGATCACTTTCAAACTTGGTTTTTAGAGAGATCGGTAAAATTATGGGTTCTCCAAGTTGAAGCTGTGTTAATAC
>NZ_JBZQJF010000158.1:0-17668 GCF_059905295.1 Mangrovibacterium sp. | reverse complement strand
GAAAGTGTTCAGTCTCAGTTACCAGTCCTAGAGAGCTGAAACCCGGAACTCGTAACTCGCAACTTGGAACTTGGAACTTGAAAGATTGCCGCGTCCTCCTGCGTCGTCCTCGCAATGACGGAACCCGGAACCCGCAACTTGAAACTTAAAACTCGAAACTTAAAACTTCAGGATTAACGATTGCCGATTATTGATTAACAATTGTTCGAAGCAACGAGCAAATAGCCCCTGGACTATACAAGGGTAACCATAACTGACAACTTGAAACTCGAAACTCGAAACTCGAAACTTTACTTCTACATTTCCTATTGGTTATTCGATATTCAACATTTCAAGGATTGAGTCCTACTTTGTCGTCCTACCAATGACGGAACTGTAAGAAATAGGAGAGGGCATTTGAGCGGCTTTGACACTCAGATGCCCTCCTTTTACATCTCTTCCGGACGAAGGGGTGAAGTCGACCAGGCTTCTTTGGTTAAAGGTTTATTTGTCCTTTGTGCTGTTCGAGCCATTGGTCAAAAGATTGTAGTTCCGGGTTCATGGCTTTCGAATCCTTAACGCTTCTTATTCCGCAAAAGTCCTCCTGGAAATCATGTTTAAACTGGAACATGTTACCCAGATCTTCAGCGCCGGGGAAGCCCAAGCCTCGGTAAACATCAAAAGGTACAGCATTATAAGCCACCTCGGTGTTGAAAGCTTTGGAGAAAGATGAAGCCATTTCCTGTCCGGTGAGATGTTCTCCGGAAATGCCGACTGTTTTTCCCAGATAGCTGGCGGGATCTTTGAAAATGGCAAAAGCACATTTCCCAATGTCTTCGGCTGCAATGCCGGGTAATTTTTTATCACCCATGGGAAGGTTGAGGGCCAGTTGACCATTGGCATCTTTTTGTGGTCCCATGCCGAAGAAAATGAAATTGTCCCAATAAAAGGAGGCCAGCAATAAAGTATAGGGTACCCCGCTATTCACGAAATACGCATCAGATTCACCTTTGCCGTCGAAGTGTGGAACTTTGTACTTGCCCATCAGCGTTGGCATCCGGTCGTCGTCCAGCGGAACCCATTTGCGGGTATCTTCCAGGGTTGACCAAATAACGTGTTTGGCTCCAACCTGGCTGGCTGCTTCGGCCATGTTTTTAGCATGTTGCATTTCTTTTTCCGGCGAAAAATGTTCCCAGTAGAAAGTCACGCAAAAGATGCCATACGAGCCGTCAAAGGCTTTTACCAGGCTGTCTTTGTCATCTACATTGGCTTCAACAACATGGGCGCCCAGTTCGGCGAGTGCTTTGGCCTTATCCGAACCGGCATTGCGTGTTACCGCACGGACCGAGAATTCACCACTCGGATCATTCAGAATCGCCCGTACCAACCCTCCGCCTTGAGCTCCTGTTGCTCCAACCACTGTGATTATTTTTTGATTACTCATGATTTGAATTTTTTAGGTTAAACGAATCGAATAAGGGGTCTTATGATCTGAATAAAAGACGAAGTTGTCTTTTATAACGATTCGAATGGATAATAGGTCTGATTTTTAGTATGTTGTTTGGCAGTTTAGGCTTAAGACTTGCTGATCTTCACTCTTTTTAACATTAATTACTTCTTTCTCCGGAATTAGGAAGAAGCATGCTTTTTTCTTTTGCTTACCACAGCAGGTACCATGTTAATCCAAAAGGGTGGTTTGTTAGAGCATTTAATATCAAATTGTTCATAAGATTCCTCAAAATGTATGAATCGTAATATTTTATTTTTTTATTTTAGGGCATAATAATTTAAAAAACAAGACTTATGATTTTAGGAGTTTCACAATGGTTAAGTGGAAAATTAGGATGGAACGTTAAAGCGATTCGTATTGCCTTTGTTGTTGGCGTTTTATTTTTTGGTATTGGATTAGGTTTGTACCTGATTCTTTGGCTGGTTAAAATGTTTTCGAAATAATTGGCAATTCGCTTAACTTAATGCGTAAAAGCTCCAATCCTCACAATCGGGTTGGAGCTTTTATCTTGATGCAGGTTTGTAGTTGTAGGGTGTGCCAAAGGCGATCCTTTTTCTCCCGGACAGTCGGTCCTGAACAATCCGATGATTCGTTTTTCATCTCAGTTGCTTGTGATGTGGTTTTGTTTTGAATGTCTGTTTATGCCTATTTAAGCAGGATCGTTTTTGCTTATGTAAAGGTTCAACTGTACAGTTCCACGACGCCGCAAATCATTTGTGTCGCATCTTTGTTCAGTTCCATGACAACTTTGTTCAGTTGCGTAACATCTTCATTTAGTTGCGTCACGCTTCAAATCATTTGCGTGACAAAACCGGCTGGTTTGATTGTAACTTTGACCTGTTGAAGCTGAAAATGAACAGATGTACGACGGAAATGTACAGTTCCACGACGCCTCCAGTCATTTCCGTGACGCTTTCAGCTTGTTTCGTCATGCAAATGAATGGTAGCATCACAGATCTATTCATTTGTGCCATGCAAATGAATGAAAACGTCACAGATCTATTCATTTGTGTCATGCATTTAAATGGTTTTGAAGTGTAACCGGCTTGTTCTGTTTTGCATCCATTCAGTTGCGAGACGGAACTGTTTAAACTTGTGACATAACCGGCTGGTTTTAGCATGTCTTTGGCTTATGCTGTTTCAATTCGGAGAGTGTCCGGAAAAGTGTGTAAATGTATTCAGCTTTTCCATTCGAAAACTTCTAAATGACCGTAATGCCGCAAATCCGGCTAATTCGAAAAAATAAATTCTATTTTTACATCTTCAAACAATTGAATAGTAGGGATCGAATTACTTTTCACCAAAAATTATAAAATATGTTTCCTCGGAAAACTTTCACCAAAATGATTTGGGCCGTATTGGCTTTTCTCATCATATCGAATTCGGCCAATTGCCAAAGCAGTAAAGTTCGCATGGCCTTTATCGGCAATAGTATTACAGCAGGGGTTTATGATTATGGAAAAAAAGATCAGCAGGTTTCCTATGCTACCCAGTTTGGTAAGCTGATGAAAGAAGTTTATGGCGATACGCTTGAAATATTAAATGCAGGAGTTCCTGGCCGTACGCTAACAAAGCATGGTCCGCAACCAATCTGGATCGAACCTGTATTTAAAAAGGCTTTGGCTTCAGTTCCGGACATCTGCCTGGTTGCTTTGGGAACAAATGATTCTAAGCCGGTACTCTATGATTTGGTTCAAAAAGAATTTTACAACGATTACCAGGATTTAATCGATACGTTCAGGAGTGTCAATCCCAACATCACGTTTATTGTATGTTTGCCTCCACCAATTTGGAAGGGGCATCCTTATTCACCGGATAGTCCTCATAACGACACCTTACTTGTTAAGTATACCATTCCGTTAATCGACTCTATTGCCCAAAAGAATGACCTTTATGTGGTTGATTTTCACACTCCCTTTGTGAATAGTCCCCAATACTTTACCGATCATTTACACCCTAATAAAGAGGGGCACAAGAAGATGGCCAAGATTCTTTTTGATCGGTTTCAGGAGGAAGACCTCATTCACAAAACCTTGAGCTTAAAGGATTCCATTGAAGCTGTTGAAACGCAAAGTCCGAAGTCGCTTCAGAAATAAACGTTGTTTATAGCCCGAATAAAATAGAAGTTCAGGATTGCTGCGGCAGTCCTGAACTTGACCATTTATGTAGAAACGGTTTGTTGGCCGGTTAACAGCTTAGTTGGCCTGTATATTCGAAAAATTCGGTAAGTACCAACCTTTCTTGATTTCGATCTTCCGCAAATGGGATGTGAATTCCTGCCACAATCGGTCGAAGTCTTCCTTATGACTGTCATTTAATTCTTTTTCTAACGTACGCATTGCTACTTCATCTTTGTCGCGCATCATAATGACGTACATGGGAGTGTCCGGGCCAAACAGGGTTTTGTAAACATCCCAATTGTAGCTTGCCCCAATCTTGTTGTAGTAATCCACGTAATTTTGGATTGCTTTATCAATCTCATGTTCGTGGCCTGCTTTCAGGTAGCAGAACATCCATTCACAGAAAGGGGTATCTTCCGGTTTCAGATTTTCGTCTCCGAGGTGATGCGATAGCGCAGGATCGTGCTGAATGACGCTTTGACGGCCTGAGTAAATGTCGCGGAAAGCTTTGTTGGCATCAAAGGCGTCCTCATCAATCATGGTTTGATGCATTGCCCAGAGTTTTTCATAGATACCATCCAGAGATCCGAAATTCTCGATAGGCATTACCCAGTAAAAGGCATCGTCATCATTCAGGTAAGCATACACGGGAACATCTAATTGATGTTTTTGCCACAGCTCGCAAACTTTCATCTGGGCTTTCCAAAAAGCAGGCATATCAGCCGGAGAAACAAATTCCTCAAAGACAACAAACTTGTTGGGAACGGGATCTTGTGCAAAGGTGGTAGTTGTTTGAAATGCTGTAAGGAGGATCAATAAGGTGATTAAACCTACAGCTTTCTTCATAATGTAAGATTTTGATTCGATAGATAAGGTACGAAATTTAGTTGAATTTTGAAAGGGTAAGCTTTTGTTATTCAGTTGAATGATGAAGGGTGTTTGGGCTTTCGTTTAGCATGCCTTCCGGGTATGTCGAGCCAGTGGTCTTTCTTCTGCTGATGAAACAAAAAGATGTGGCTGTCGTTCCCTTAAGAAAAATGAAACTCATGAAGCGTCGCGAATTTATCCAAAACACGGCAGCTGCCATGGCTGCTATGTCTGTTGCCGGCTTGGGCATTTCTTTCACAAAAGAGGGAATGCCGTATCGTAAACTTGGAAAAACAGGGCTGGATGTTTCTTTGCTTGGCGTTGGTGGCTACCATATTGGTGACCGCTTTATTAGCGATGAAGACTCGGTGACTTTGATCCGTGAGGCACTCGACAATGGCGTTAATTTTCTTGATAATGCCTGGCATTACAACAACGGACGAAGTGAAGAAATGATGGGAAAAGCACTACTGGATGGTTATCGTGACAAAGCTATATTGATGACCAAGCACCATGGTCGTGATCCGAAAACGGCACAGGAGCATTTGGAAACAAGCCTTAGACGATTGCAAACAGATTATTTGGACTTGTGGCAATTCCACGAGATTGAAAGTATGGACGCTGTCGATAAGATTTATACGAGCGGAGTGCTGGATTACGTGATGAAAAAAAGGGATGAAGGGATTATCCGTCATATTGGTTTTACAGGTCATAGTCAGCCTAAAATACACCGGGCAATGATAGAGCGGGGATTTGAGTGGGAAACCGTACAGATGCCTCTGAATGTGCTGGACCATCATTATCTGAGCTTTTCACAGGAAATCATTCCGATGCTCACGGAACGAAACATCGGTATCATTGGAATGAAGTCGGTTGCTTCCGGCGCAATCGTTAATGAAGGTATTGCTACCATCGAAGAATGTTTGCGCTTCAGCATGACCTTACCCGTTTCGAGTGTTGTATCGGGAATGAATAAGCTGGAGCATTTTCGGCATAACCTGGAAATTACCCGCAACTTTAAACCCATGACGGAAGATGAAATAGCCAGTTTGCTGGAGAAAACCTATCCGTATGCTCAAGACGGTAAGTATGAGTGGTATAAGGATAAGGTTTAAGATACTTAGCCATTACAAAAAAGCCGATCTGTATGGTAACAGGTCGGCTTTTTTGATAGCCTGACTAATGTCGGAGGAATTATTTTTAATCGTTCACTTTTGCCGGATTCAGGAAAATCAGGAAGAAGATAAAAGCAAACGACATTTCGAGCAATTCAGCATTCTTGGCATTTGGAATTATGGCAATTAATCCGGCAACAAGAAGCATGACCACCGAATGTTGAATCTTGGGTAATGGTACATTAAATTGCTGCTCCAGCTTGCGGACGAATTTAACCTTGTTGACCAGCAAGCGGATAAACAAGAAGTAGATCACCATTACCGACACCAGAATTTGTGAGAAAATTAATTTGTTGATGTTCACACCATCTACGATGAGGTTGTGCAAATTGGTTTCGGCTTGCTTGTTATGTTCCAGAAAAAATTCGCTCGATTTGATGCCGAAGATCCGTTGTCCCCAGCTGATTTCTTCACCACCGGCAAAGAAAAACAGAACTGCCAGAACGATGGCCGTGAAGATCCATAAGCCGGAGCTATTGATTTTTTTAAAGGCAATAGCCCGATATATGCAAACCCCGGATGCTGCAAAAAGAAAAAGCGATGTGAAATTCTCAACCATACCGTCTTCTTCCGTGAAAACCAGAAAAGCATTCATGTCAGTAAAAGCCAGGTACAGTCCGTATCCGGATGCTGCAAAAAGCAAAAAGAAAAACAGGTATTCTAACTTGGTAATGTTTTTTAAACCATTCATGTACATTGTTTTTAGTTGTTTCTGCTGTTGTTGTATTAAAATTCGATCTCAGAATAATTAATAATCAATAACAGCGCAAAAATAGTATAAAAATCGAAAGCTTATCTTTTCTGAAAGCTGCCTTTTAATCAACATTGGTTTTCTATAGGGTGTCTGATCAGCTTAGTATGAAGAGGAGTTAGATGTCAGGAAATTTGAACTTAAATTTTACCTTTGCATGGATTTACATTTTTGATTATGAAAAAGCTTGCCTGGCTATTGCCATTGATTGTTATCTGTTTGCTCGTAAACGTATCGGGCATATTTAATCCGCTGGTGGTTAATGCTGCAAAGTATGCTCAGGTTGGACGCGAAATCCTGCATAACCACGATTGGGTGAATATGACCATCGGGCATGAAGCCTATGAGCAAAAGCCGCCTTTACTCTTTTGGATTGGAGCAACTGCTTTTTCACTGTTTGGGGTTTCAGGGGCTGTTTATAAAACAGTCGTTTTGCTCATTGCCTTAATTGGTGCCTTTGCCACTTATAAATTGGGTGAGTTACTCTACGGGAAGCTCACCGGAAAGCTGGCTGGTTTTTTCTGGATTACTTCACTTGGCTTTATTCATTTTCATAGCGATATTCATACCGACACTTTGCTGGCTGTACCCGTCATGCTTGCTATTTGGCAGTTTGCTGCCTATTTCAAATTTAAACGGGAGTATCATTTCTATCTTGGTGCTGTCTTTGTTGGACTGGCCATGTTAACCAAAGGGCCTGTCGGTATGGTTATTCCGGGAGCGGCCGTTGGTACACACCTATTGTTAACGCGCAATTTCAAAGGAATTCTGAATTACCGCTGGTTGCTGGCTATCCCGATTGTGTTTATTGTTATTCTGCCGGCACTGGTCGGTCTGTTTCAACACTTTGGTCTGGAAGGGCTGAAGTTTTACTTCTGGACGAACAACGTGGGGCGTGTAACAGGAAGCTACAAAGGGACGAATAGTGATCCGTTCTTTTATATACACACCAGTTTATACATGATGGCACCCTGGATGATCTTTGCCTTTGTTGGTTTGGTGCTACAGATCCGCGAAAAGATTGTCAACAGAAAGAATCCGGCGGAGAATAACGAATATTACACACTTGGAGGTTTATTGTTTTACCTGATCATCGCATCCATCGCTAAGCAAAAGAACCCCCATTACGAAATGGCTGTATTACCGCTTTTCCTGTTGATTGGTGCACGCTGGGCTGTTCTGATCTATGAAGGAACCAACTTTCGCAAACTGAAACGGACAATTTCATGGATACACCTGTTTGTTGGCCTTGTGCTGGTAGCTGCTGTTTATCCGTTTTTATTGTATTTCTTCCCCAACGGAAAACTTTGGGTGTGGGTAGTTGATCTTATTTTGACTGGTTTCTTTCTGTATAGTATCAGTTGGAAAAACAGCTTGCACCGACAACTGACCAGTTTGTTCTTGGCGATCTCGATCTTCATGTTTACGCTGAATACCCATATTCTACCGAATTTGGCTAAATATCATTCACCACTCGAGGCTTGCCGGGTTTTTAATGAACAGGCTGACGATGGGGCAAAGCTGAATATTTATACCGAGAGAGCCCGTTACTGGGGAATCTTCTTCTACTCGAAGAACTATGGACGTTACCTGATTACGGAGGATGACTTGCGGGCTGCACATTTACCGGCCGGCGATTGGCTTTATACGACAGCAGAAGGCATTGCTTCCCTGGATGAGATGAAGATCCCATACGAGAAGGTTGAAGAGATGCAACATCGTAGCCTATCGCGCATTTCCTTGAAGTTTATCAATCCGAAAACCCGGGCCAGTAAAACTGAAAAGCTTTACCTGGTGAAATTGACGAACTAATTTCCCTTTACCGGTTTGTGGTTGTCAGCAATTTGGTGTTTGCTGTGCAATTTAGTGTTCGCAGGAGCAAGCTTCAGCAAATACATGGTTGATAATGATTTTTCGCGTGTTGCCGGGTTCATAAACTGAATTCCCATTCGATTCATTCCCCGATGTTTTAACGGATAGGTAATTTCTATTTTATCGCGGTAGATCGATTGGATGCTGTCTTTACCGGCTTGGTTCGTAAAAATCCAGGAGGCATGATCCGGGTCTAGTTTTAACTGATTGAGTTCATTCAGCTCCTTTACATCCGTATCGCTGTAAAAAAACACCTCGTACTGGCTATACAGATAGTTGTAGAAGGTTTCGTCGGGTTTGGCCTGGGCGTTATAAAGCTTGCTTGCCCGTGTTGATGCCTGGTAGGCAAATGCCTGAGGCAGCGCACTGGCGTACATGTAAATATTTAAACAAGCCATAAGAATTACAGATGGCAGAATTAGTTTTACGCCATAGTTGCGAGGCTGCATTAAAATGTGAGTGCAAATAGCTAGGCTTACCAAAAGCAGGGCGGGGTAGATGATTTGCTGCGACGGCAGGATGTAGGCCATTAAACTGATTAAACACACAATGAGGAGGAACCAAATGACATACTGCAGTCGAAATAGTCGCTTTAATATCTTCAGATTTTCCGTTTGCAGGTAATAATCGAGCCACTTACCAACAAGAACTGCAAACAAGGGGATAATGCTGAAGATATAATGTGGTGCTTTTCCTTTGGCCATGCTAGCAATCAGAAAATAAATCCAGATGCCACCCGTAGTCAGGTATTCCCGTTGCGAATAGGGGGTCTTGACGTAACTCTGAAATTCTTTAATCATGGCGATAATCAAGAGGAAGGTCCAGGGTAGGAACAGGTAAAGTAAGGTGTGAAAATAGAATAGGTAGTCGGTATTGGAGCCGGCATATGAACCGGTAATTCGACCTACATTATTGGTGATGAAGAAAAATTTCAGCCCGTCCCAGCCAAACTGGTTGTAAAGACCAATGAACGCTGGAGATGCCAGTAATAGAGCCAGCAAAATGCCGGGAGCCCATTTCAGGTTGAAAAGTTGGCGAAAATCTCTTTTAATCAGCAAGTGAGAGCCAAGTGCAAAGGCTGGAATTGCTGCTCCAACAGGCCCTTTACTCATCATTGCTAAACCAACTCCGACAAATGCCCAAATATAATTGGCAATTTTCTTTGATTTCAGATATTCAGCCAGTTGCCAAATGGCTAAGGTGATGTTGGTTTGTAAAAGCAGGTCGGTATGCACGTCCATCGTAAAGAGAAAGTAAACCTCGGAACTCATTAGTAATACAGCTGCTAATAGGCCCGTACGCTTTGAATAAAGGACTTTACCCAGTTTGTAGGTAAACCAGAAGCCTGCAAAACTGTAAAGTACTGCGAATAGTTTGTAGCTCCAGTTATGGACTCCGCCAATTTTAAAGCCTAAGGCTGCTAGCCAAAACAGGAGTGGAGGCTTTTGTTCGTAAGGATCGCCATGGATCTTTAGGTTGATAAAATCGCCGCTTTCAATAATGTGACGCGCAATGGTTCCGTATTTCCCGGTATCGGCAGTTAAGTCGATGAATAGTCCTAAATAGTAGGCTACAACGACAAGAAGCAGGGCAAAAAGACCACTGAATATGAAAATTTTATTTTTTAACATAGCACTTCTGTTGAATGATTCCGGGGTTTGAGTCAGGTGCAAGTTAATTCAAAAATCAGGTCGGTTTTAGTAGTAATATTTTGATTAGTAATATTTTAATTTTTATGAAATTACTTTGTAATGCTTGTAAGCTTTGATTTCATAGAAGCTAGTTTGGTAAGTGTGTGATATGCAGGAATTGAACCTGATAAAACTATTAAAATATCCCGAAGTAATCAGAACTTCGGGAAAATAATATTTTATAATCAGAACAAATCCTTTTTGCGGAAGATGAATATCCCGAGTCCAGCCATAAAAACAGAGATCAGGATAATTAGTGGAAAGGCCCATGTGGTACTCTCCAGGTGGTTGGGAACATTCATCCCGTATAAACTGGCGATCAAGGTCGGGATCATTAAAATGATGGAGATGGATGCCAGCTGTTTCATCACAACGTTCAAATTATTCGAGATTACCGATGCAAAAGCATCCATCATTCCGGCCTGGATATCGGAGTAAATTTGCGACATCTCAAGCGCCTGCTTATTCTCAATGATGGCATCTTCGAGCAAATCTTCGTTTAGTTCATTCATATTGCGCTTTAGTGCATTCCGAAGTTTTGCTAAAACAATCTCATTGGCCTTAAGGGAGGTGATAAAGAACACCAGGCACTTTTCCATCTTCAATAGCTTGTTTAACTCCTTATTTTGGATGGAACGCTCCAGCTCGTCCTCGATGCGGGCTGTTTGCTGGTTGATGATCTTTAAGTAACGAAGGTAGGTGGTTCCTGATCGAAGGAAAAGCTTGATGATGAAATTAAGCTCGTCGTGAATCAGGTGGTTTTGTCCTCGGTATAAAGCTGTTTGTTCCAGTGGTAATACCTCGTTAGGTGTTGAACACAAAGTTATTGTAACTCCTTTGATATTGATAATGCCTAAGGGCAAGGTGTTGAATGGAACCCCGTTATGCTCTGTTTCAACAGGGATACGTAAGATAATCAGTGACCAGTCATCGTCAACTTCATAACGCGGGCGTTCGTCCACGTCGAGAATATCCTGAATTAAATCAGCCGGAACATGAAATTCTTCTTGTAATTGGAGTATCTCTGCTGGGGTGGGTTGAATCACGTTGATCCAACAATCTTGCTCTGCCTGCGGAATCTCAATGTAACCACCGAAGCTTTTGAAGATTTTTAACATGTGTTTTCCTCCTTTTCTTTTTGTCTGAAGGAGGGCATAAAAAACCAAGGCCTCCTACAGCGAGGTTAATACTGGAAACTGTCTATAATACGGGCCTTCGTCCATGTTTCGTTTTTTGCTTTGAGCGCCGCAAAAGTACACAAAGTTTTTGCAAAGCGTGGCTTTTCGTGGTAATAAATTTTTGTTAATCGTAGCGCTTCTATGGCTTTTTGTTCATTAATGTATTGAAATGATGTTGTTTGAGACTGTCGTAATTAAATGGTTCCAACCTGACAAACAGACCTCATTCTTCCCCATACTTGCTAAAATCAAGAATTTCCTCGATATGCTTGTCTAAGTAGTCTCGAAGATGATTTCGTAATTTAATGGACTTAAATACATCCTGTCCGTTTGAGGCAACAGCCACGGTCATGTTTTTGTATTGATAGACTGCCGGCGACACGTATTGACACATCTTTGGCTTATCGTGAATATTGCATAAAACGCCTCTCTTTTTAGCATCCTGTCGAATCTGGCAATCCAGCTTTTCATTGTTAGAGCAGCTGTAAACCATGATGTAGTCATCCAGATCAGTTGGTTCGTAAGCTTTTTGCTTATAAGGCCATCCACTGTTTTTGATTTCTTCACAGATTTCGAGGGCTACAAATTCAATGTCTGCATCGAATCGCTTGAGGATGTTGGCTTTTGAGAATGCGCTTTTGCCGGCTCCAACAATAAGTATTTTCTGGTTGGTAATATCCAGCGATATGGGTAAATACTTTCTTTTCATGAGTCACTTGTATCTACATGCATCAAACAACAAACTCATCAGCTTGTTTAGCCGGCGCGTTTCTTTGCCGGTTGAAAAACAGGCTACCTTACTTGAATATTTTTTTGAGCTCGTCTCCCAATTTTTTGACTGACTTCTGGATCTCCTCTTGCGATGACTTTTTGAATTCTGCGGCAATTTGCTCTTGAGCTTTGCTTAAATCAAGTGATACCTTGGGGGATTTCAGATCGCCGGTTACCGCTACGCCAACATCAAGTTTCGAAATATTGCTGCTTCCCGGAATAAAGCTCAGGGTTTTGGTAATGTCGCTCGATAAATCGTCCTTGTTTACATTGAAGGCTAAGTCGAGGTCAAGGGTTTGATCCACCAGAACTTTGCCGGATATGGTCACATCCTGATCGGCAATCCTGGTCGTAAATGGATTAACCAGCAGGTTGCCGTTCTCAAGTTTGAAATTTGATGTAAAGTCGTCGATCTTCACATTTTTCAACTTATCTTTTTTAACGAAATTTTTCACTTGATCGAATGTTGGCGAATCGACAATTTCAAGGCCTTGTGTGCTTAGCAATCCAGAGCCATTCAGTGATGTTGGTAAAACTTCGAGTGCCTGATTCAGCTTCCCTTTAAATTTAATTTGCGACGAAACCTTACCACTACTTTTCGATGCGATAGGGGCATAGCGCTGCATGGTGCTAAACGACTGGTAAGCAGCAGGTATTTCAAACGAGTTAATATTCACATTGAAATCGAAGTCGGGCTGGTTGGTTTCATTGCTAATGTAATTCCCGTCAAGTGTTAATTCGCCTCCAAGCATATTCATATTCAGCTTTTGGAGCTGCAGTATTTTGTTTTTAACAATGATAAGCCCGTCAATATTGCTGATATCCATTTTGTCGAAAGTGGCTTTGGCAATTTGAGAGCGGAAGCTTAAATCAAGATTCCCCGGAACCTGAAACGCTATGATGCTGTCGTTAACAGTAGTCGTTTTAAGGGTATCTTCCACCATGATTGTGGCCAGCTCGTTCATATTTATATAGTTCGATTCGAGATCAAAACTTCCTTTCAATGTTTTATTGTTGAGGAAGTAGGGAAGGTAGTTGGACAGTTCGCCGTTTAGCGTAAAATCACTTTGTCCGACTTTCGCGGCAAATGATTTGATTGAAATTTTCTGGTTCGTAACTTTTATATTTCCGGTATTCAACTCCAGTTTTTCTTTCAGTTGTGGTGTTTGAATACTAATCTTGTTGAAGGAGAAGTTTCCGTTCGAATTGATTCGGTTAAAATCCTGGGCTTCAACTGCCGACATTGTTCCTTGTAATCCAATGTTTCCCTGTACAATTCCTTTTAGTTGAATACTGTCCATTGGTAGCACATCAGCAAGATTGTTAAAATCAATTTTACCGCTTAATGCTGCATTAAATGTTGGATCGCTCATTGGCGTTGTAAGCAGCAACCTTAGGTCAATCGGGTTTTCCCGGATTTGGGCGTGCGCTTTTGAAATTTCTATTTTAAGTGAATCCAAATCCCCTTGAGGCTTGTAAATCGACGTTTCCAAAGCAATATGATCGATCTTTTCCGGAGAGTCTTGATACTGGAAATCGGCATTTTTCACATAGATTCGACTGTTGATCTCTGGATAATTATCATCGTAAAACCATCCTTTTATGGCTGCATCAAATCCTGCCTCACCAGTTGTTTTTACACCTTCCAGATACGATTGATAGGATTGCGGAACCATGGCCAACAGTGTTTTGAAATCACTTTGAGGCTGAGTAAGCTTTAGGTCGAAATACATGCTGTCGGATGGCATTTCGAAACGCCCGCTAAGGTCTAATGGTAAATCATTCAGAAATATATGCGACTCACCAAAAGTAAACACCATCTTATCGTAGTCGGCAGTAAGCTCACTTTCGGCTTTTAACTTGGTATTTGAGATGTACTGTACAGAATCATAATCAAGCACGAATTCATCAATGTCACTTTTTAAATTGAATTTGGTGACTGTGCCTGCCACTTGGCCGGAGGCATCGATATTGGTATTCTTCAGTTGAACTATAGTTGTTGATGCTTCGTCTTTATAGGTTAGATTTAAGTCTCTTACTTCAAGCGATTGAAGGTCTATGGCTAAATCAGATTTAGTGGTGTCAGTTGGTGTTTCGTTATCTGAACTTTGCATGATATCCCAATTTGCGATACCATCGAGTGTCGATAGTAGGTAGAGGTTTGCATGATCCACCCGAATTGTATTAATGGCCATTTCGTCGCTATTGAAAAGCTCATTTAGCGAGAGATTTGTCGAAATAGACTGAACAGCTAACAGCGTATCTTCCTCAAATTGATTTTTACCGGTTATCGTCAAGCCTGTCAGTTCCGCATTTACCTTGGGAAAGCTTTTAAATAAACTAAGGTTGAAGTCGGTAAATTCAACTTTGGCATTGACATTTTTATTAATGGCTTTCGTTACTTTGGCTAAAAGCGGGCCTTTAAAGATTACGGGAACAAGAATAGCTGAACCGATAAGGACAACAAAAATCAATACGATAATCAACAAGACTTTCTTCATGGCTCCTATTTTTTTTATTTGTGGTGCTTTGTGGAATTTCGAGGTTTTGGCTTTCAGACAAAGCGCCCGTCATATAAACGCAGACGAATGGATTTTCGTTTGTTGTTTAACTTATTTTAATTCTGAAATCAACAACTGTCGCAACATGTTTAAGGCAGTTTGCGATGCGCGCTCAATATTGCGGGAACGGTTATGGTGAAACCGATGGCATTCAACCCGTGTCTCATTTTTGCCGGAGACGGCAATCCAAACTGTCCCTACGGGTTTTTCAATACTTCCCCCATCTGGTCCGGCTATGCCGGTTGTTGCTATGCCATAATCGGTTCCCAACGCTCGTTTTATACCGGTAACCATTTCCAGTGCTGTTTCTTTGCTTACAGCACCATGGGCATCAAGGGTTTCAGCTTTAACACCGAGGAGTGCCATTTTTACGGCGTTGGAATAGGCGATTACGCCACCTTGAAAGTAGCTTGAAGAACCCGGGATCTCTGTGTATAAATGTGCAATATTTCCACCGGTACAGCTTTCGGCCACAGCAACCATGCTGCCTGCTTTTAAAAGCAGTTTACCCGTGATGGCTGAAATAGTATCGCCGTTGTAGCCGAAAATATTATCCGGGATAATTTGTTGTAGTTCCTGTATTTTTTGCTCAACGACTTGTTTGAGTTCGTCCATATGATCGCCATATGCACTAAGGCGCAACCGGACCATCAACTGGTTTGGGAGATAGGCCAACTTAATGAACGGAGGGAGGGTGGTTTCCCATTCGTCCAGCATCTCAGCAAGTGTTGATTCACCGATTCCGTAGACCAAAACAGTTTGGTGGAAGATCGATTTTACTTTGCCCGATTTACGGAGGCGGGGAAGGACTTCTTCTTCCATAATTCCCATCATCTCGTATGGCACGCCAGGCATAGATACGAAAATAGTATCATTCTTTTCGAACCACATGCCTGGGGCAGTGCCGTTTTTATTGGGTAAGACGGTGCAAGCGTCGGGAACCAGGGCCTGGTCTCGATTGAGTTGGTTAATGGCGATATTTCGTTTCGATAAACGCTCAGTAACTGCCTGTAAAGTTTGCTTATCGGAGTGCATGCCACATTCGAAATATTCGCAGAGGCATTTCTTCGTAATATCATCTTTGGTTGGTCCAAGCCCTCCTGTAATCAAAACGATATCGGCCCGACTTTCGGCATCCGCGAGCGCTTGCATAATGTGTGCGTGATCGTCGTGAACAGAAGTAACCTGGTAAACTTCGATTCCATTCAGATTCAATTGTTCAGCCATCCAGGCCGAGTTGGTATCGACAATTTGTCCAATCAGGATTTCGTCGCCTATTGTAATAATTTCTGCTTTCATATGGCTGAGTCCAAATTTCAAGTTCTAATTTTCAATTTGATGAATCGAGTATTGCATGTAAAGCTTGTAAAATTACTTGCTTTCCTTTAGCGCTTTTAGTCGTTGCAAAAGTGTTGGATGGGAGTAATGCACAAAAACATAGGCCGGGTGAGGGCGCAGGTTGCTGAGGTTGTTGACCGATAGTTTTTTTAATGCAGTTGCAAGAGATTCTGCGTTGTAATTTTCAGCGGCAAATGCATCAGCCTCGTATTCATTTTTCCTGGAAAAGATATTCATTCCAATTCCCATGATTGATGAAAGCGGGGAGTAAAGAATTCCAAAAGTGATTAAGCCAATGTGAAAATAAGCTTTATCAACTCCCAATGCCTGCGATAGCTCAGGACTGCCGATCACCAGCGAGAAGATGTAAAGCATAAGTCCGGTCTGCAGGACGCCCAAAATCAAGCTCCATATGATATGTTTTTTCTTATAATGTCCGATTTCATGAGCCAAAACAGCTACCAACTCAGGAATCTCCATGTCTTTGATCAGCGTGTCATACAAAACAATCCGCTTTTTTGCTCCCAAACCGGCAAAGTAGGCATTCGCTTTTGTAGAACGTTTTGAGCCGTCAATCACAAAGATGTTATCGAGCTTAAAGCCCACTTTATTTGAAAATTCGTTAATGGAGGTTTTCAACTCCCCATCCTCCAACGGTGTTTGCTTGTTGAATAATGGCACAATAAGGCTCGAATAAAACATCGCCATAAAAATCGAGAATGCACTGATGACCAACCATACCCACAACCAGAAGTTTTCACCGGTTTTGGTGTATACCCAAATAATAAATGCCATAAGGCCTCCTCCAATGATTGCGCCAAGCAGCCAACCTTTTAATTTATCCAGGAGATATGTTTTTATGGTTGTTTTATTGAATCCGAACTTTTCTTCGATGACAAAAGTGCTATATAAATCGAATGGGGTGGTGAGCAGATCGGATGCGAGCAGTAGAATACCAAAGAAGATGAGTGCCGACCATATGGGGCTTTCCGAAACGGACAAGGCCCAGGTGTTAACCAAGGCAAATCCACCAAAGAATAGCATGAGCATGATTAACAGAAAGCTAAAAGAACTGGTTAGCATCCCAAAGCGATGGTTGACTTTTGAGTAAGCCTGTTGTTTTCGGTATTTTTCTTCGTCGTATATCCCTATTACTTCTTCGGGCAACTGGTCGCTCCAACGAGTTGTATTCAGATAATCGAGTACGCGTTCTAATACAAAATCAAGAATAAGGATGGCAATAATCAGCCAGAAAATCGTTGTCATTCTATTTGTTTTTATGAGGCTACCAAAGGTAGAAAAAAGGATGCGATTTGATCGGGCTATCGTATTGTTCTTTTGTGCAAGGAAACCAAGAAGCACACAATCGCAGTAACAGAAGAAATTTTGGTCGTACGATAAAATTTAGACCGGGATTGTTTCAATATGAGCCAGCGGAATATCGACGGTTATGGTGTAGGGAATCTGTTCTATACGAACGCCAACCACTTTTTTCCCTTTTAGTTGAACGAGTTCCCCTTTCATACCTAGGAGTGGCCCGGCAATTACTTCGACCTTTTGTCCCGGAGCAAGATCATCAATCGTCAGTTCAACTTGTAAATCCTGCGGGGCTAAAATTCTTTTTAAGGTAAGAATTTCCTCGTCGCGGATTGGTGTGGCTTTCCCGGCAGTTGTCACAAAGCAAACAACATGGGAGACCTGCAAGGTTGCATCATATTCCTTCCCGTCGATATGAACAAATAGGTAGCCCGGCAGGAGCGGTAACTCGACCTTTTTTTTGCGGTCGCTCCACTGTCTTATCTTTTGTTGCAAGGGCAGGTAGCTTTCAATTCCCCTGTTTGTGAGTTCCATCCAT
>NZ_JBZQJF010000157.1:0-4691 GCF_059905295.1 Mangrovibacterium sp. | reverse complement strand
TTGTGGTATTTTTTGCGCTATGGATCCTGATGACCAAACTGATGCGGCGTGTTTCGCTGCTTGAAGATGTGGAAGGTGGAATGAATCATTTTGTTCGGCTTGAGTTTTTATCGCGGGTGACCATCTTTATCGTCGCCATTAGTTTCATTTTTTTTGCAGTCGATATGATCCTGTCGCTGGAGGTGCATTGGTTTAGTACCGTGTTTGCAGCCAAGGCTTTTGTTGCCGCTTTTCTGCACGGGGCAGCCGTGATTACCCTGATTGTTATTATTCTGAATAAAATGGGCTACCTGAAGCTCATGAACCGCTCGCATTTGCACGATTTCACCCGGTATATGTTTATGCTGGCTATCGTATGGGGCTACCTGAACTTTGTCCAGTTTATGCTGATTTGGTACGGGAATATACCCGAAGAAACCGTCTTTTATGTGCACCGGATGCACGGAGCGTTTGAAGTGCTGTTTTTTGCCAATATAATACTCAACTGGGGAATACCATTTTTGTTTCTGATGCCTCGTTTCAGCTCGCGAAGCCGGATGTTCATGATACCTGTTATCCTCTTGTTGATTGTTGGGCAGTATACGGAGCTGTATTTCGAAATTTGGCCGGCTACAGTCGGGAGTGCCCAATTTGGATTACTCGAGATTGGCATGTACCTGGGCTTTGTAGGCTTGTTCAGTCTGGTTGTGGTTACCTACCTGGCAAAGGCTAGTCTGGTACCAAAGAATCACCCCTTCCTTCAGGAAAGCATTCATCATCACTTTTAACTAATTCTGTCCAAGACGAAAAAGGGTCGCTGGTTTATACAGTGACCCTCTTTTTTTGACGCAGGATTTGACAACGCTACTTCCTGAAATGGTGTTTCTTCGTTTTTGTCGCCAGTTCTGACAGTGCTTTAAGCTGCTCAGGTTCCTGCAATTGAATTAGCAAAATACCTTTCGACCTTGAGTCTTTTATATGCTCGATACTCACGTTTTGGGTTTTGTGCCCGTCCCTGCTAACCGACCGGCTGGTTCAGCCTTGGATCTTCCGGATGCTGAGTTCGCCGTTATCGCGGCTTCGGGTGCCTAAAACATAACTTCCAGTGTAAGGTAATGGTGCTACCCCCCCCCGCGGGGATGTAGCATGCTAAATCAATGATTTTACGAGAATGTTCTTTGTTTCGTTTGAAACAGCTGACTTAAGAATATAAGGGCTGTTTTCATGGCTTTGTTTCCACATACAAATTACGAAAAAAAGAAATAGGCTGCTGTTAAATAAATGTTAGGAAACCAAGGCTTAGATCTTCTCATTCCATTGAGTAAAACCCACTTGTATCGGGCGAAGGAGGTGTGTAAAAAGAGTTATGACTATCTGCAAGGGAACGGGACGAATTCAGAATTTCCTTTAATTTCAGTCTGCTTAGCTGCAGCAGCTGCAAGGGTTATATGTAAATCCGGAGGGGTTTTGTCCCAGGGCTTGGTCAATCTCATACTGAAAACTCTTTGTGCAACATTGTCCAAGGGGGTTCATTGCTTTGCATTTCCCGGTGATGGTTTTACCCGTCTGCTTTCGGACTTCGTTTATGGTTTTGCAGCCCTTCTTCACGGCTTCTTTGATTTCGCCCCTGGTCAGGTTCGAGCAATAGCAAATCGGAACATCGTCCGAACTGTCCTTAAAGAAGATTGGAGCGTTTAACTGATTCGTTCTAAAGCTGATTCCTTTTGAAAAATAGACCGTACTGCACAGGGGATTTGGGCAGGCATATATTTTCTCATTGGCTGGTATAGCCAGCTCTTTGCCAATTTTATTTTCCACCGCTTCTTTCGGAACAATAATCGCCGGGGTGCCACATTTTGAACAAACTTGAAACATGGTTCATCGCTTTAGTATTCGCAACAAAGATAAGAATCGGTCCTCTTAATCTGTTTCTTTTAGCACCTAAATAAATGACCAAGCTGTTTTGTATCGTGTCGTTCTTATATGCTTGCTGCAACGGGGTGGACATGATGGGTGGCTGGCAGGGACCATGGATCATAACTGCGATGCAGAATTCAGAATTACTAAACGCACTAACCCTTCTTTGATACTTGTGCATTTTTATAATCCGATTATTTGTGTGTAATCACCAGTTGTGATGATCATACCAGATGACTTCATTCGTCAATTTGATTTAGCTTTTCAATTTCCTTTTTAAGTAAACCCATTGTCACAGGGTGGAACGTTAATTTTAATTCCCCGTTGTTGGTTATTTCAGTTTCTTTAACCGCTAAGAATACTTTAGATCCGACTGTTTTCAGGGCTACAATGGTAACTTTCTCACCCAATGGAACACGATCAAACACTACGCAATCAGAGGTGATTTGCCCAGGAATTACTGCTTGAAAGCGTTGAAAAACCATGTTGATATTAACTTCCTCTGCTACATCAATTGGGATGGAGTATTTAGTTACAGAACCAGTGCTGTTGTAAAACCGGTCACAGTTTAACCAGCCTAGCTGAGTGGCATTAAAAACATACCGACTAACATCAGACGCGGTAACATGGCGGAAATTATCACCCTTGACTTTTTCTTCAAATTTTTCGTTTGAAGCAGCTACGTTTTGATCAGTAAGCTTAAATGTGAATGGTATTGTATAGGATACCCGAACTGGTTTTCCTTTTTGTTTTCCAGGTGTCCATTTTGGGAAACTGTTTACAACCCGAAGTGCTTCATTGTCCAGCGAACGATTAACACCCCGGGTAATAGTGGCATCGCAAACATGGCCCTCTTCGTCAACAATAAAATTCACGAATACCTGCCCTTGAATGCCATTTTCCATAGCGTCGACCGGATATCTGATATTGTCACGAATAAACCGGTTTAGTGCCAATTGCCCTCCGGGGAACTCCGGCATATCTTCAACAATGAAAAAAGTTTCCGAATTTTCCGGCTTAGATGTATCAGCCAGCTTCCAGTCAATTTTATCCCCATTCCACTGTCCGTAAAACAAGGCCATACCATCTTTGGAACTTGTGTTCGGAAAACCAATCTCAACAGATTGTCCGGGCTTGATAGCACACTTTTCGTCGGCAGACCTGGCCGAAATATTGAGCATGCCGCCTGTTTCCAGTGTCTTGCCTCCGGAAGTTGTCGTTAAATTGGACAAAATGAAATCGGATAATTTATAGTACTCTTCTGCTGAGATTTCTACTTCCCCTGTTATTGGCTCTCCTGTTTTTTCCGAAACA
This sequence comes from Mangrovibacterium sp., assembly GCF_059905295.1. Lineage (NCBI taxonomy): Bacteria > Pseudomonadati > Bacteroidota > Bacteroidia > Marinilabiliales > Prolixibacteraceae > Mangrovibacterium > Mangrovibacterium sp. The sequence goes on along the minus strand of NZ_JBZQJF010000157.1, from coordinate 1,481 downwards.
AACGAGTTGGCAGCTATTTTTATCGTTGTTCCCTCTTTGCAAGTTATTGTTGTATCCCTGATCGCTGAAATAGAAAATATTTGCGGCTCTTTTTCAACCTGTTGATAGATCGTTTCCAGCGAAATAGTCATAGGCTCAACTGCCATGGAATCAAGAATTGGCTGTTTGACCGGTTCTTTGTCAGAGGAATCCTTGACTAATGCTTGCTCATGGATCGTTTCAATGCTATCAACATGTTGTTCGATCCCAAGTGTATCTGCAAGAAGAACTATGGGCGGATTTTCCTGTGTCTGGTTTTGTGCAATTGGCCCTTCTGCATCTGTATTAAGATTTATCCAGATAAAGACTGACGCAGCAATGATTATAACGGTTCCCAGTACCAGGCTATTCATGTGGTTGCGAAAGAAACGCATTATATTGCTACTGGAGGTTACAGCGGTACAATTTGTTAGCAGAACATTGACTTGTTCTTGGCTCATCAAAGGAGCTTGTTCTGTGATTTTACAGAACAGTTGCTCCAGGTCGTTATTGGTTATTTCTCGCTTTTTCATTTTGTCAAACTCTTAATAGGATTAGCGGAAATACGGTTTGTTAAGATCGACTCGTTGTCGGAAAGCAATTTCCGTAAGTTTTCACGACCACGTGCCAGACGGTTTTTCACGGCAGCTTCGGTAATGCACATATTTCCAGCTATCTCTTTAATTGAAAAGCCAAGGATGTGAAATAGAAGTATCACCTCTCGTTGTTCGGTATTTAGCCGGGAAATACACTCGCGGATTAGCTGAATATCGTGTTGCATGTCGACAGAATCGGGGGCTACCTCTACATTCTTTGCTTTCACTTCGGATGGTTTTCCAAAGAATTTAGACCGACGCAGTTGTTTTCTGTGGCAGTTTCGGGCAATTCCAATAAGAAAAAATTGAAATGCATCCGGCTCTCGAAGGGTATTGAAGCTTTCGAAAGCCCTGGTCAGTGTTTCTTGCACCAGATCGAGTGCCTCTTCCTCGCTCCCGGTTATTACCCTGCAATAAGCTGAAAGCTGTCGCTGTACTGGAGCATATAGCTTCATGAATTCGGGGATCTTTAGATGGTTTGTATCCACAATACTTGCTTGTTTTTTATTAAGAGTACCATCTGTTGGAAAAAGGTATCGGTAATTAATAAAGAATTATGAGAAATTCTTATGCTGTTCAAATTGTATAATGAATGTCAGTGTATATGTACCTGTTAAATAGCTCCCTTTTTGTAACGGTTCAATCTCGCATATTATTATGTCTTTTCAAAGTATCGGATCTCCCGCGAGTCCATGTACCAACCGGTGAGTATAGATGCGGTTTGGACATTTGCCCAACTGCCATCGGGTGAATATAGATGCGGTTTGGACATTTGCCCAAGTGTCATCCAGGTAATATAGATGCGGTTTGGACATTTGCCCAACTGCCATCGGATGAGTATGGATACGGTTTGGACATCTGCCCAAG
>NZ_JBZQJF010000156.1:0-27995 GCF_059905295.1 Mangrovibacterium sp. | reverse complement strand
TGTTAAACGCGGTGCAAATATAGTGTTTTAAAGTAAAATCAAGCATGAAATTGAAATAATTTATCGTCAGATAATAGCTTTTGTCTATGCTTCTATGCTTCGAGTTTTCCAGAGGGCTGAATAACAGTGATTTGTTTCTTTGTTCCTTAGTGTGGTTTATTTTATAAAACAGTTTTATTTTATCCTGTAAACGTTTTCATATATTTGTTTACTAATCCTTGCCTGGAAGAATTGACTGTTTTATTAAAGATACAATGAACTTTAAGAAGAAGAATAAAATCTTGCCTGTTTCGATACAAAAGGAAAAGCAGTTTGAGCAAATCTTTCGGGAATATTTTGTTCGATTGTGTTTTTTTGCAGATCGATACACGAATAATTCGGAGGAATCGAAGGAAATTGTCCAAGACGTTTTTGTGAAAGTATGGGATAAGCGCGATGTATTGCCCCTGGATGATGATTTGAAGTTTTACCTGTTTCGGTCGGTTAAGAATGCCTGTTTCAATTTATTGCAGCACAAGCGTGTTGTCGATGAGTTTCAGTCAGTGTTGTATCTTTTGTATAATTCAGATACAAAAGAGAATGTATTATACCAGTCGGTAGAAATACATGAACTGAAAGAAACAATTGACGCCTCAGTTGCAAGTCTGCCGGCTGAATGTAAACGAATTTTCTTGTTAAGCCGTGATAAAGGGCTAAAGTATGCTCAGATTTCAGAAGAGTTGAATATCTCAGTGAAAACAGTTGAAACGCAAATGAGCAGGGCATTGTCGCGACTTCGGACTTTGCTGAAAGAGTACTTGTAGCAGTCACTCGAGTCACATCTCAAAAAAAATATAAATATTTTAATCTTTCTTGTCGGGGTAAACTCCGGGAGAACTGTATTGCTTAATAGAAACACAAATTATATGGCTTCAGCTATCGATGAAAATTTAATAGTGCGTTTTATTCTTCGCGAAAGCACGGAGGAAGAAGATCGTGAAATTGTACGTTGGGCTTCTTTGTCGGAGAATAACAGAAAAGAGCTTCGAAGCTTTTACGAAACCTACAAATTAAGTCAACAAAACCGATTAGCTTCGGAAATTGATATTGATCAGGAGTGGTCAGACTTTTACTCTCGTCGTATGCGTCCATCAATATCGGATGGAAAACCCATAATCAAGCTTACAAAAAGATGGATTGGGGTAGCAGCATCGGTTTTAATTTTATTAAGTGTTGGTTTTGCAGGACTTCAAACTTACCGTTTGTCACGTATTGACCAACGGAGTCATGAGTTATTGACTGTACGTGTGCCTTCAGGTGAGAAATCAAGTCTTGTTTTGCCTGATGGCAGTGTCGTGTGGCTAAATTCGGAATCGACCTTAAGTTACGATGCAGCTAATCCGCGAAAAGTAAGTTTAACAGGTGAGGGATATTTCAATATTACAAAAGATCCTAAACATCCTTTTGTTGTTGATACACCTTCGGGGATGAATATTCGTGTGCTTGGAACTCAGTTTAATGTGCGTAATTATGCAGATGAGCCATTTGAAGCTACTTTGGATGAAGGGAAAATTGAGTTGTTTAGTAAGAAACTATCCGGGGAGTACGCTATCACTCCGGGAGAACAAGCCGTGTTAACCAATGATACCCTTCAGGTACGGAAAGTTAATTCAAAAATTTATAGCGTTTGGCGTAACAACGAACTGAAGCTTGTAGATACCAATTTTGCAGAATTGGTACCTCGGATTGAACGTTGGTATGGTGTTAAAATAGACCTGGATCCGGCTTTGGCTACGCGCGATTATTTTACAATGACTATTAAGACTGAAAGTATTCGGGAATTATTTAAGATGATGCAGTTAACGTCAAACTTTAATTATGAGATAGACGGAAGTCAAATAAAATTGAAAGCAAATTAAAAAAGGAAAGTGTTGCAGCACTTCCCTTTTGAATTTATTACGGTTGCAGCCGTAACAAATTAGTTAATAATAAACAATACAAACTTATGAAAAAAATCCGTATGAAATTTCGGATACCGCTCCGGTGGTTTCCGAAACAAACTTTGCGTATCATGAAACTAACAAGCCTATTTATTCTGATGGCTTTTCTGCAGGTTTCTGCAAGCGTTTATTCGCAGAATACCAAGATGGTGCAGATAAAGGCAACAAATCAGTCAATTGTCGATGTCTTGAAGACAATTGAGGAAGAAACAAACTTCACTTTCTTGTTTAACCGGGCAAATGTCGATGTTGATCAGAAAGTCAGTCTAAATCTGGAATTTTCAGATATCGAAAAAGCATTAGACCAGTTGCTGGAAGGAACCAATATAAAATATCGCTCTTTCAATAATAGTTATGTGCTTTATTCAGATGATAATAATTCCACGGTTAATGTAGCGAGTCAGCAAACTAAAACCGTAAAAGGTCAGGTGATAAATGAAAAAGGGGAGTCTCTGCCTGGTGTGACTGTTGTTATTAAAGGTACAAACGAAGGCACAATTACCGATGTTGATGGTAAATATACCTTACAAGGTGTCCCTAATGATGGCATCCTTGTATTTTCTTTTGTCGGTATGAAAACAGTTGAAGTGCCAGCTCTGAATCTATCAGTCATTGATGTGACGATGGAAGAGGAGTCTATAGGCCTGGACGAAGTTGTTGCTATTGGTTACGGTACGATGAAGAAAAGAGACTTAACCGGATCGATTGCTTCAGTGAAAAGCGAAGATATTACCAGAACTCCTGCCCCGAATGTGATGGAAGGGTTACAAGGGCGCGTTGCAGGTTTGGATATTACCCGTCCTTCGGGACAAGCTGGTGCTGGTGTTAATATTCAGCTACGTGGAACCCGCTCCTTTACCGCTAGTGGTACACCAACGTTTATTATTGACGGAATGCCAGGAGACTATTCAACATTGAATCCAAATGACATTGAGTCGATTGAGGTATTAAAAGATGCATCGTCGACTGCTATTTATGGTTCGGCCGGAGCCAATGGAGTTATTTTGGTTACAACTAAGAGTGCTAAACAAGGGAAGTTAAATGTAAATCTGAATGTTTACACCGGATTTAACGGATGGGCAAAACTACCGGAAATGCGTAAGGGCGAAAGTTATATTCAAGCACTTAGGGACGCAAATAAAGCGACCGGTAACTGGAGTTCTCCAGCTGATGATGAAAATGTTTTTGCTTCTGCCGAATTATATCAGGCACACCTTAATGGAGACTATATTGATTGGCCAAAAGAGTTGATGCAAACTGCGGTGACTCAAAACTATAGTTTGGCAATTTCTGGAGGAACTAAAAAAACAAAAACATATTTTTCACTGAACTATACAGAGGAAAATGGCCAATATACGGGCGATACTTATCGTGTTTATTCATCCAATATTCGTATTGATAATACGATTAAATCATGGTTGAAAGTTGGCGTAAATTTGCAGGGATCGTATGTGGATCGCGATAAAGCTTACGCAAAATTGGAGAATGCTCTTGCTGCCGAACCGCTTGGAAAGGTTCGGGACAGTGATGGAAATTTTAATATTGAACCGGCAATTGGTAGTACTATGATAAACCTTTTGCTGAATACCCAAAAGGATGTTTATAAAAACCAGGATCAAAATGTAAATCTCTTCATTAATCCTTATATTGAAATTACTCCGCTTAGTGGATTGAAAATTACTTCACGGTTAGGTGGTTCCCTGGGTTTCATGCGCAATAATTATTTTCAGGGCGAAGGCTCCTATCAGTATTATGTGAATTCAGGACCAACAGCTCAGGGGACAAATTCCAATGTTTTAGCATCAATTACACAAAATCGTAGTTACAATTACAAGTGGGAAAATATTGTAACCTATAATTTTACGGTGAAAAACAATCATAATTTCACGCTGACAGGTGTTTCATCATATAGTCATAATCAATACGACTATTCATGGATGCAGCAGACCAATATTGAGCACAATAAGTATTTGTGGTATAACATGACAGCAGGTTCCGAGTATGCTAGTAATGCAACGAGCTACAATATGTCAAAAGAGCTTGGCTTTGTTGGCCGTGTTAACTATTCGTACTTAGGACGATATCTATTGTCCGCATCGATGCGTGCAGATGGGTCTTCGCGTTTGTCTGCCAATAATCGTTGGGATTATTTCCCTGCAGTTTCTGTCGGATGGCGTCTTTCAGATGAAGCATTTATGTCCGGAACAAAAGATTGGCTTACGAGCTTAAAACTGCGCCTTGGTTATGGTGTTACGGGTACAGCAAGTATCGATCCTTATTCTTCGGTTAATAATCTTGAATTTGCCTCAATGGCTCTTGGTGGGCAAGTGGAAAATATTTACCAGTTTTCAAAAAATTATGCCAATTCAGAGTTGTCTTGGGAAAAGTCTTACAATACGAATATCGGTCTTGATGCTAATCTGCTCGATGGTCGCATTGATTTAACTGCTGATGTATACAGAACAAATACCGATGGTGTTATTTGGTCACGCAAGCTACCCATTGTAAATGGTGGTTATGATCCTACTAGTCCTTATGAAATGAATATTAACCTGTGTAAAACACGCAATAAGGGGATTGAACTGGCTTTAAATACTGTAAATATTGATCATCGTAATTTTCGTTGGAATTCTACATTGACATTTACGAACAACAAGGAAGAAATTATAGCCCTTCAGGATGGAACATCAGACAATATTCCAGTAGGTGATTTCACATTGTCGAAAGGATATGCTGTTAATTCATACTATCATTATAAACTTGACGGTATTTGGCAATTAGGTGAAGAGAATGATGCTGCTGTTTTTGGGGCTAAACCGGGTGATTTGAAAATTAATATTCCTGGTTTGGAGCGAGAATCAGAAGGGAACTATTATAAAGTAGATGAAGAGGGGAATAAAACCTACTACGATGCCAACAATAAGTACACGCCGAGTGGGGCAGACTACCAGGTGCTAGGTCATAACTCACCGAACTGGACTTTGGGTTACCAAAGTACATTCACGTATAAAAATTTCGATTTGGCTTTCTTTATGTACATGCGCTGGGGGCAAATGATAGACTATGCAATGCTTGGTCGCTATGATCCTACAGGTGTCCGAAACTTCCCAACCTATTTTAACTACTGGACTGAAGACAATCCGTCAAACGATTTCCCAGCTATTAATTCAAGCATGGGTATAACAAATTACATTGGTAGTGCTGCATTGAATTATGTTGATGGTTCCTATTTCAAGATTAAGAATGTCACTTTGGGATATACAGTTCCCAAGAACCTTCTAAACAAGTGGAGAATTGAAAAATGTCGTATTTATGGAACAATCACGAATCCACTGGTTGTTGCAAAAAGTCACTTGCTGAAAAGTTATGATCCTGAGATGAATGGAAGTATCGATTATCCACTTACAAAGCAGTTGGTATTTGGTCTGAATTTAACCTTTTAACTGAATCTAAAAGAAAGAAATAATGAAAAAGATAATATTTAGAATCACATCAGTACTGCTTCTGCTTGTCAATCTGAACGCATGTACTTTAGATGAATTTAATCCGACGTCGTTGTCTGCCGATGATGTTTTGACAACTTTCGATGGCTGGAAGAGCTTGCAATCGCACTGTTATAAGTCCTTGAGCGGTTACTTGTTTAATTATGAATATTTTTCGCTTTCAGAGGGGGGGACGGATACCTGGATTACAGCTTATAACCGAACTTGGGCTCAGGAAGTGTATTATTATGAAGGATTGGCTACAAATACTAGCTATCCCAATAAGGTGTTTACAATGGCTTATTCAATGATCAATAATTGTAATACAGTAATTGACAGAGCAGCGGGTGTTACGGATGGCAATGCTTCCGATATCCAAACATTGGTAGCTGAAGCTCGTTGCTTGCGAGCTTTTTACTATTCAGTACTCGTAACTCAGTATGGTCCAATCACCTTGAATTTGCACGAGACTGACGGTGTAAATCTTCGTCCCGAAAGAAATACAATCGAAGAAATATATACTCAGATCATCGCTGATTTGAAATTTGCAGCAGATAATTTACCTATTGAACCTTATGAGGGGAATTATGCACGGGTTACCAAAAAAACCGCTCTTGGTCTGCTGGCTCGAGTTTATGCTCAAGGGGCCGGTGAAGGATTGAGCGAGGACGGTGTGTCTTATTGGGAGCGTGCAAGGGTAGTGGCCGAGGATTTTATTGCAAATCAGAGTGCTGATGGTGCGTTTATGTATGATGATGTTAATGATCTTTGGGCTCAATCAAATAATAGGGACAACCAGGAAGCCTTATTTATTGCGAGTGGTCCAAATCCACACGATCCATCCTATTTGGTTGGAAAACAGAATAATATTTTGTCTTTTGTTTCTCCAAACCCCTATAAATTGAGCGATTTATATGCTACGCGCGACAAAGGAAATTATTTCTACGGTCGTGTAAACAATAATGTGTTAGCACCCTCTAAATATTTGATTGATTGTTTCGACGCTAATTACGACAAGCGTTGGGAGAATACATTTATTACTGCTTTCGCAGAGTTCTCGATGGTACAACCGGGATGGGTTTCTTATGAAAGCAAGCAGCTGACGCTGACAGCAGAACTTTGTGAAAAGTACGGAATTGACGCTTCTCATGTGGGGCAGGTGATTTATCCTTATGTTGATGTAGCAGCTATTAGCACTGACTATGGGAACCAATATCCTGCAAAAGTTTGGCCCAAGGGAGATCACTCAGGAGATATTACCCACTTACAAGATGTGAAAAATGTCTATGTGCATCCTTATCCGTTGGAAGCAGATGACGATCGTTTTCTCATCTACTTGAGTAAAGATTATCTGTCGGAAGCAGATAAAGCTGAACGTGCTTATTTCTGTATGAATATAGACGACCTGTTCGATTCTGAAGGTAAATATAAATCCTCCATGTTTGATGGAACAAATAGCTATCAGCTGTATCCGGCTTTATCAAAGATGAACTGGAACTATGATGGAGCCTTCAATGGTGGTAATTTGCAGTATAAGTGTGGAGATATCATGATTATGCGTATGGCTGAGGTTTACCTGATTGCTGCCGAAGCTAATGCTCAATTGGGAGATGAAGTTAAAGCCGCCCAATACTTGAATGTATTGCGCAAACGTGCTTGTCGTAATGCAGCCGACTTCGACAGCCATATGAAGCTGTCGACAGCAGACATGGATGTTGTGTTTGATGAGTATGCCCGAGAGTTGTGTGGTGAGTTTGATCGATGGGCTTTGCTAAAACGCCATCATGCATTTGAAACTCGTTTACCCTCTACCAACCCACGTGCTGCCGCTTCGTTCACTGCTAAAAACTACTTGCGACCAATCTCTTACGACTTCTTAAGTCAGATCGACAATGCTGATGAATATGGTACAAACGGTTACTAATTTGATTTCATTCATAATTCATTTGTTTCGGTGAATATTTTGATGAGGAGAAGGCAGAAATGTCTTCTCCTTACTTTTTTATAGCTTGTGTAGAAAAGTGTAGAAACGTTTTCAAATATAAAAATATTTGCCTAATATTAAAGTTCACAAATTCAGTGTGATATAAAATGTAAACGTTATCATTAATTTTCTAAGAATTAGAAGATTATAGTCTAGGTTGAACCTTGTTAAATACATGGTATTCGAGAAAGGGGAATAGAAAAATGACGTTTTGTGGCTATCAGATCCTGAATTGAACCTAAAAAAATCGTTCGCTGAACGAAAAACTAAATCGAATGAAACGACTGACTGTAATTTTATTGAGCCTTAATCTGCTTTTTGCCTGTTCTACACCGAAAAAGAATATCCGGATTTCGGAATGTTCGGTTGAAGGCTTTTCCATTCCACAGGCCTTAATCGAAACGCAACAGCCCCGATTCAGCTGGAAGATGCAATCTGATTTTGACGGGAGCAGTCAATCTGCTTATGAAATTGTAGTTGGCCTGGATTCAAAAGATGTCAAGACAAATCAAGTATGGAATTCCGGTAAAGTAGAATCAAAACAATCACAATTAATATCCTATGCTGGCCAATCTTTAAAGGCGGGAGCTAAGTATTTCTGGAAAGTCAAAGTTTGGGATGAAAACGGCAATGAATCTGTCTGGAGCAAAATTAACTCCTTTCAATTTGGTTTGCCGAAAGTGGAGGATTGGAGCGGTGCAAAATGGATTGGCTACGAAGAATTACCCGTAGATAAACGCCTGGTTGAAGGTATCAGCGGATATGGTGATGCTGCTAATGATAAAGTTGAAAAACGAGCTGTCGTTCCGTTGTTCCGAAAGGACTTTGCGGTGAACGGAAAATTGGCTTCAGCGACACTATTTATCAGTGGCTTGGGTGAGTACGAAGCTTCACTTAACGGGAGAAAAGTAGGTGATGCTTTGCTGACCCCCGGTTGGACGCATTACGATAAAACAGCTTTGTATAACAGCTACGATGTGACAAATATGCTACAAAACGGCGCTAACGTACTTGGGGCAATCGTTGGAAATACTTTCCATTACAATAATCGCGAGCGCTACAGGAAACTAATTATCGCCTATGGATTCCCGGAAATGATCTGCAAGTTACAATTGAAATATGCAGATGGTCACATCCAAACGATTATCTCAGATTCCAGTTGGAAAACTTCTCCATCGCCAATAACCTACAGTGGAATTTATGGCGGAGAGGATTATGATGCAAATTTGGAACAGTCGGGTTGGAATAAAACTGGCTTTGACGATCATGCCTGGCAACCTGTCAAATTGGTACAGGCTCCGATGGGACAGTTAAAAGCTGATCCGAATTATCCGATCAAAGTGGAAGAGACTTTTGATCCGGTTTCGGTCAACCAGATTAATGACTCCGTTTGGGTTTACGATTTTGGGCAAAATGCATCGGGAATTATCGATGTAACGCTAAAAGGCAAGAAAGGCCAAATCGTTAAATTTTCTCCGGGTGAATGTTTGAAAGAAGATGGCACCGTTAGTCAACGCGGTAGCGGTTCACCCTATTATTTTAAATACACTTTAAAAGGTGAGGAGGCTGAAAATTGGAAGCCTCGTTTCTCGTATGTTGGTTTTCGGTATGTGCAGGTTGAAGGTGCACGACCCGATTCAATTGAAGCGCAATTGCCGGATCTGGAGAAGATACAATCCTTACATACTCGCAATTCTGCGCCTCAAGTGGGGAAATTTGATTGTTCCAATGAGCTGTTTAACCACATTTTCAACTTAATCAATTGGGCTATCAAAAGCAATCTTCAGTCAGTAATGACGGATTGTCCGACCCGTGAAAAGTTGGGCTGGATTGAGCAAACCCAATTGATGGGAACCAGTGTACACTTCAATTTCGATATTTATAAGCTTTACCAAAAGCTAATTGCAGATATGGAAGACGCCCAGACCGATAAAGGTTTGGTGCCTAGTATTGTTCCTGAATACATCAATTTTGAGTATTACAATGCTGCTTTTCGTGATTCACCGGAGTGGGGTAGTGCCTCCATCATCTTACCCTGGCTAATCTATAAATGGTATGGCGATGCTGAGGTGATGACTCAGGCATGGCCGATGATGGAGCGTTACATGAGTTATTTGGAAAGTAAGGCGACTGACAATATTCTTTCGCACGGTTTGGGCGACTGGTACGATGTTGGCCCAAATGAACCCGGGTTCGCACAATTGACTCCGGTTCCGTTGGTGGCAACGGCAACCTATTTCTACGATGCGCAATTGATGGCTAAAGTTGCGGCTAAATTGGATAAAAAAGATCAGGCTGACCATTTCGAAGAGTTGGCTCAAAAGATCAAAGCGGCCTTCAATCATGAATTCTATAAACCCGATTCGGCTAGTTATGCAACCGGAAGTCAAACGTCTTTGGCAATGCCTCTGAGCCTTGGTTTGGTTGACAAAGCAAATGAGCCTAAAGTTCTGGATAATCTCATTCGGCAAATTGAGCTGGATGGCAAAGCGATTACTGCAGGCGATGTTGGATTTCATTACTTGGTGGATGCTCTGACTCGCTTCGGGAAATCGGAATTGCTCTACGAAATGAATAACCGCGACGATGTTCCCGGCTATGGCTATCAGCTTAAAATGGGAGCCACTTCACTGGCTGAGTCCTGGCAGGCTTTACCTTCAAAATCGCTGAATCATCTCATGCTGGGTCACCTGATGGAATGGTTTTACCAGGGATTGGGAGGTATTCGACAAGCTGACAATTCTGTGGCGTACAAATCGATTGTTATACAGCCGGAGCTTGTTAGCGATCTAACTTTCGCTAATGTGTCCTTCAACTCTCCTTACGGAACAATCGTAAGTAATTGGAAGAAGAATGAAAACTCATTTACTCTGCATGTGGAAGTTCCGGTGAATACTACTGCTAAAGTAATCCTCCCACTGGCGGGAGATGTGCAGTCCCGGACTTTACAATCATCGGGAAAGGATATCGAACAGATTAAGCCGATGGAGAAAGTAAACGGTAAACCTGCCTTCGAAATTCAATCGGGCAGTTATGAATTTGAATTAAAAATTAAAGAATAAACCGGTCATTGACCGCTATGAAATAAACAGATGAATAGAACATTTTTCGCACTAGCAGTGGCAGTTCTTGCAATGGTTGCATGCTCGCCCAAAAAGAAAGAATTACCGGAATCGGTGTCTCAACAGAAGATGGACGAAATTTATAACGAGGTTAAAACGCCTTACAAATATGGGTTAATTATGGTGCCCGACAGCAATTCGTACAAAATGGATTGCCCGACTATTTTTCGTCACGATGACGAGTGGGTGATGACCTATATAATATTCGATGGACGGGGTTATGAAACGCATTTGGCCTTAAGTGACGACCTGATCCATTGGAAAGAGCAAGGTGCGATAATGCAGTTCTCTGATACCACCGATTGGGATGTAAATCAAAAGGCAGGTTATCCGTCGCTGATTCATTACGACTGGGGAGGCGATTATGGCATCGACACCTACGACGGAAAATATTGGATGAGCTATTTTGGTGGTAATTCAACTGGTTATGAAAAAGGTTTGCTATCAGTAGGAATGGCTTACACGAAAGAAGATCCGGCGACTTTGCATCAGTGGGATCGTTTGAAGAAACCCGTGATGACATCGAAAGATGAAGATGCCCGTTGGTACGATAATAGTACGATTTACAAGAATTTCGTAATTGAAGATAAAGAGCATCTGACAGGGCATCCTTTTGTAATGTATTACAATGCCCGTGGCGATAGTATTAATCCTGATCACGGTGCTGAACGTATAAGTATGGCCGTTTCCGACGATATGGTTCATTGGAAACGCTTTGGTGACAAACCTGTTTTGAATCATGATAAAGGGATTACAGGTGATGCGGTAATCCAGAAAATCGGTGATGTTTATGTGATGTTCTTCTTCCGTGCTTACTGGCCCGATGGAAAGACTGTGGTTTACAACAGCTTTGCTGCTTCATACGATTTGGTGCATTGGACTGAATGGAATGGCCCACACCTGATAGAACCATCTGAAAGCTACGACAATTTGTTCGCTCACAAGGCCTTTGTGATCAAGGTTGACGGAGTGGTTTATCATTTTTATAATGCTGTGGACAAACTGGGTAACCGTGGAATTGCATTGGCCACATCAAAAGACTTAGGCAAAAGCCCCATGACCTTTAATTCAACAGAAGAATCTGCTGTAAAATAGCTTTTAAAATCGAACCGGAAACCAATGAAACAGAGCTTTAAACTTATTCTTTTAATTGCCACGATTGCATTAATGGGGGCATGTCAGCCTCAAAAGCTTGCTGATCGTCAAAATTTTGATAGAGACTGGAAATTTATGCTGGGCGACGATTCGATTGCTTACCAGGTTAGCTATGATGATGGAACCTGGCGAAAGCTAAATGTTCCCCATGATTGGAGTATCGAAGGTGAGTTTAGCGCAGATGCACCTGCAACAACCGAAGGTGGAGCGCTGCCAACCGGAATTGGTTGGTACCGGAAGAGTTTTCGTTTGGAAGAACCTAAAATTGATAAACAGTTCTACATTGACTTTGATGGTGTTTTTTGCAACAGTGAAGTCTGGATTAACGGTCATTTTTTAGGCAAACGTCCTTATGGCTACATTTCATTTCGATATGACTTGACGCCCTATTTGAATTACGGTGAAAACGAAAACATCCTGGCTGTTCGGGTTGATAACTCTGCTCAGCCGGCTTCACGCTGGTACACTGGCTCCGGAATTTACCGCCATGTTTGGTTGGTCGAAGACAATCCGATACATGTGGCACATTGGGGAACTTTTGTGACCACTCCCGAAGTCTCCGAGAAGTTGGCAAAGGTTCAGCTGGATGTTCAACTTGACAATACGACTAGCCTCGATCAGGATGTTGTTGTGAAATCGTCAATCATTGATGGTGAAGGAGGTGTTGTCGCGAATGCTGAATCCAGCTTGGTGGCAGCAAAGGGAATTTCTTCCTTGACCCAAAATTTTGAGTTGAAAGATCCGGTCTTATGGTCGCCGGAAAGTCCAAATTTATACCAGGTTAAAACCGAAATTATCGGAGATGGAAAGATTTTGGATGAGTACGACACACCATTGGGTGTGCGTTGGTTCGAATTCACTCCGGATAAAGGATTTTTCCTGAATGGTAATCATTACAAGTTACATGGTGTAAATCAACATCACGATTTAGGAGCCCTTGGTGCTGCTGTAAATACCAGAGCTATGGAGCGCCAATTGGAAATTCTCAAGAATATGGGAGTAAACGGCATTCGCATGGCACACAATCCTCCGGCTCCCGAACTATTGCAGTTGTGCGACAAAATGGGCTTCCTGGTGATAGACGAGTCTTTTGACGAATGGAAGAAAGCGAAAGCCAAGAAAGGCTATCATCTTTATTGGGATGAATGGCACAAACGAGATCTTGAAGACATGATCTTGCGGGATCGTAACCACCCTTCAGTTTTTATTTGGAGTATCGGAAACGAAATTCCGGAACAATTTGATACTACAGGGATTCGAATTACGCGTGAACTGGCAGGTATTGTTAAAAATTTGGATACGACACGTCCGGTAACTGCCGCGTTAACGGAAACTGATCCGGCGAAAAATAACCTCTATAAATCCGGTGCACTGGATTTGCTGAGCTTCAATTACAAACACGAAGAGTATTTGAAATTCCCGGAACGCTACCCGGGCAAGTGTATGCTGGCTTCTGAAAATATGTCGGCCTTGTCAACTCGTGGACACTATGATTTTCCTTCGGATAGCATACGTATTTGGCCTCCTGCATACAATGCTCCGTTTGATGGAAATCCGGACCTGACAGCTTCATCTTTCGATAACTGTATCGCTTATTGGGGGGCAACCCACGAAGATACCTGGGCGGTGGTGAAAAACAACGACTTCATCCCGGGTATGTTCATTTGGTCGGGCTTCGACTATATCGGTGAGCCTTTGCCGTACCCCTATCCGGCACGTAGCAGCTATTTGGGTATTATCGACCTGTGCGGTTTCCCAAAGGATGTGTACTACATGTATCAAAGCGAGTGGACCAACAAAACGGTGTTACACCTGTTCCCGCATTGGAATTGGACAGAAGGACAAACTGTGGATTTGTGGGCATATTACAATAATGCCGACGAGGTGGAACTGTTTGTGAATGGTGTTTCGCAAGGCCGGAAGTCGAAAGACAAAGATAAATTCCATGTCATGTGGCGACTACCGTTTCATGCCGGAAGTATTCGGGCTGTGAGTTATAAAAACGGTGAAAGAGTGGCTGAACAGGAAATACATACGGCGGGTCCGGCAGCAAAAATCGAATTAACAGCAGATCGGGACAAAATAAAGGCTGATGGAAGTGACCTATCTTTCATTACGGTGAAAGTGACCGATAAGGATGGGAATATGGTGCCTGACGCAGCCAATCTGATCAATTTTGATGTTAACGGAGAAGGTTTTGTTGCCGGTGTGGATAACGGTTATCAAGCCAGCATCGAACCATTCAAAGCCAGCTATCGGAAAGCATTTAATGGCATGTGTCTGTTGATCGTACAAAGCACTGAACATGCCGGAGATATTAAAATCACTGCCAGCAGTGACGGTTTGGAATCGAATTCATTGACGCTTACTTCTAATTAAATCAGCATGAATCTAAGAAACAATATTGTATCATTTGTTTGTCTTGTAACCGCTCTCTTGTCTGTCAAGGGGGGATTCGCGCAAGGAAAAACCGGTGTTTTAGCAGGAATTCCGCCTTTGAAGACAACGGAGATGGCTGAGCCTTGGGAAAATCCGGAAGTGAGTGGTATCAACCGCGATGCTTCACGAGTGACTGCTTATTCATTTGCATCAACCGAAGATGCACTGAAGGGCGATCGTGAAACCAGTGGTCGTTATGAGAGTTTGAATGGTGACTGGGATTTCTACTTTGCGATGAAACCTGCTGATGCTCCAAAAGACTTTTACAAGTCGAAAGTGAGTGGCTGGGATAAAATTGAAGTGCCGTCGAATTGGGAAATGAAAGGCTATGACAAGCCTATCTATAAAAGTGCTGTTTATCCGTTTCGCCCGATTAATCCGCCTTACGTACCGCGCGATTATAACCCGGTTGGTTCATACCAACGTTCATTTTCAATTCCTGCCAATTGGAAGGATATGAATGTCACACTGCATTTTGGAGGTGTGAGTTCCGGATTCAAAGTTTGGGTGAATGGTAAATTTCTGGGGTATGGTGAAGACAGCTGCCTTCCTTCCGAGTTTAATGTAACTCCCTATCTGAAAGATGGTGAAAATATTGTTTCTGTACAGGTGATCCGATGGGGTGATGGGACTTACCTGGAAGATCAGGACCATTGGCGTATGAGCGGCATTCACCGCGAAGTGTACCTGATGGCAGAGCCCAAGCTTCGCATTGCTGATTTCTTCTGCCAAACCAAATTGGATGATGACTATCGGGATGCGACTTTCAGCCTTCGCCCGCGTATTGAAAATCTGACAGGTGACAGCGTGAAAGGCTATGAACTTGAAGCGATGTTGTTCGACCCTTCCGGAAAACCAGCTTTGAAGGAGCCCTTGTGTAAAAGTGCTTTGGATATTTTAAACGAGACGTGGCCACGTCTTGACAATGTGAAATTTGGCTTGCTGGAAACAAAATTGAAGAATCCGCTGAAATGGAGCGCTGAAGAACCAAATTTATACACACTGGTTTTGACGATGAAGGATAGCACTGGTGCAGTGACGGAGGCCAAAAGTTGCAAAGTCGGATTTCGGAAAATTGAATTTGATCCGATTACCTCAAAACTGTTGATTAATGGTAAGGAGACCTATATCTACGGCGTTAATCGTCACGATCACGATCCGGTGAAAGGCAAGGCGCTTTCCCGAGAAGATATTTTAAAGGATGTGCGGCAGATTAAACAGTTTAACTTCAACTGTATTCGCACCTCGCACTATCCCAACGACCCGTATTTCTACGATTTGTGCGATCAATACGGAATTATGGTCATCGATGAAGCGAACTTTGAGACTCATGGTTTAGGTGGAAAACTTGCCAATCAGCAAAAATGGTTGGATGCCCATCTGCAGCGGGTGGTTCGTATGGTTGAACGCGATAAAAATCATCCTTCGGTCGTTATTTGGAGTCTTGGAAATGAAGCTGGCCGTGGTCCTGCAACCGCAATTATGGCGGCTTATTGCCATGATTACGACATTACCCGACCGGTCCACTACGAGCCTGCCATGGGCGACCAAAAGGTGAAAGGCTACATTCCGCCGGGCTCTCCGAATTACCCGAAGGACCATTCACATCGTATTCAAACTCCGCTCGACGAATCATATGTTGACATCGTTAGCCGTATGTATCCGGCGCTATATACAGGTCCGCTTTTGGTCACCCAGGATAATGGAGATAACCGACCAATCTTCTGGTGTGAGTATTCGCACTCTATGGGAAATTCAACTGGTAATCTGAAAGAGTGGTGGGACCAAATCCGATCCACCTCGCGTATGATTGGTGGTTGTATCTGGGATTATAAAGATCAGGGATTACTGAAAAAGGATAAAAACGGAACTGAGTTTTACGGTTATGGTGGTGATTTCGGCGACACATTGTTAAACGACAATAATTTCTGTATAAACGGTATTGCTGCTTCAGATGGGCGGCCCAAGGCTGCCATGTATGAGTGCAAGTGGGTGTTCCAACCAGTGCACTGTGAATTGGTGGATGCCAGGAATTTTACGGTTAAGATTACTAACCGTAATGCTGTTCAAAACCTTTCAGTTTATGTGCCAACCCTGAAATTTCAGGAAGATGGTAAAGTGATCAAAACGCTTCAATTGGACCCGATCTCTTTGGCAGCCGGGAAGGATACATTGATCAGTTTAAAAGATAAACTACCTAAAATGAAGGCTGGAGCTGAATATTTAGCGACTCTTTCCTTCAGTTTGAAAGATAAAACAACCTGGGCTGATGCCGGATTTGAAGTGGCTTTCGATCAATTTGCACTGACGGGGCTGAGCTCGGAAATTTCTTCCATAAAAACTCAACCAACGATTGAAGTGCAAGAAACCCCCGAGGCTTATGTGCTGACTGGAAAAAACTTCAACTTGAATTTCGACAAGACCAGTGGAGCATTGACTTCATATAAATGGAAAGGAGAGGAACAGTTGTTTGCGCCGCTGTTGCCGCATTTTACCCGTCCGCTCACTGATAATGACGAGCGAGGATGGAAACCACAGAAGAAATTAAAAGTTTGGTACGATGCCGAGCCTAAACTGCAATCGGTGGAAACAGATACCAAAGCCGATGGAATGATGGAGGTTCGTAGTAATTATGAAATTGTTCCGGATAGCGCTTCTTGTTCTGTTATCTACACCTTGCGAGGCGATGGTGCATTGAAAGTTGACTATGAACTAAAAGCTTCACCGGAGCTGCCCAATATTCCTAAAGTTGGTATGCAATGTGGTATTGCTGATGCCTATCGTCAGATCAGCTGGTACGGAAAGGGACCTCTTGAAAACTATTGCGATCGCAGCTTTGGCTTTGAGGTTTCAACTTATTCGCTTCCCATTGATCAATTTATTGAACCTTATGTAATGCCACAGGAAACCGGTAACCGCACGGACGTTCGTTGGATGTATTTGTCGAACGAGCAAAAATCAGCGGGTTTGCTGGTCGTGGCCGACAGCCTGTTGAGCATGAGCGCATGGCCGTGGACCGAAGCGAATATAAATGCCGCCAAACATACCAATGAGTTAAAAGAAACGGGCTACCTGACATTGAATATAGATCTGAAGCAAATGGGAGTAGGTGGTAATGATAGCTGGTCGGATGTTGCTGCGCCGGAGCCACAATACCAGATCCCTTCGGGTACTTACCACTATCGTTTTTATATGGTGCCTTTTGCTGCTGGCAAGAATGAGATAAATAAGCAAATCTTTCAATACAAGTTTTAGTTCAAACCCAAACTGACGAATGAAACGAATCAAATTGAGACCAATCCTTTTAGCTATTGCTCTGTTGTCGCTTGGAATTTCTTGTGTGCAAGAAAAAGCTCCAAAGGCAAAAGTTGAAGCGCCTACGGCTGATGATGCTACTGTTTGGACTTTCTGGCATTGGGTGCATGGAGCTGTAAGTAAAGAGGGGATTACCGCCGATCTTGAATCAATGAAAAAGCAGGGGATTGGTGGTGCCTATATTTTTGCGATTCGCGATACTGCCGGTTTGTATAAAAATCAGCTTGTAACTTATAGCCCTGAGTGGTTTGACGTTGTTAAATATACCGTAAAAGAAGCGAAACGTCTGGGGATATCTTTGGGTTTCAATACTTGCGATGGTTTTACAACTGCCGGAGGTCCTTGGATTACGCCGGAACTATCGATGCAAAAGGTGGTTTGGGCTGATACGATTGTCGAAGGTGGTGGACAACTCCATTTCTCGCTGCCGCAGCCAGAGGATTATAAAGGCTATTACGAAGACATTGCAACTTATGCCTATCCGGTTTCTGATTACGAGCAAGATTCCTGGGTGATCCAGCCTAAGGTTAGTTCGAATATGGACGAAGGCGATTTGCAGTATGTGGCTGAAAAGAATAACGATAAAACCTTTACATCTAAAAATGAAGGTTGGATAGAATATGCTTTCGATAAACCTTTTACTTGTCAGACGATACAAATTTTAACCGGATGGGCGAATTACCAGTCGAACCGTTTGATTGTGGAGGTAAGTAATGATGGTGAAAAATTTTGGGAACACACACGTCTGGTTCCTCCACGCAGTGGCTGGCAGGATTTGTACCAGCCCAATACCCAGGCAATCCCTCCGGTAACGGCGAAGTATTTCCGCTTCGTTTTTGAGAAGGGAGGCTCGGAACCTGGTGCGGAAGACATTGATGATGCCAAGTGGAGTCCCAAATTACAATTGAAAGGTTTGCGCTTGCTATCGTCGGCTCGCATCAATCAGTTTGAAGGGAAAAATGCGTCGATCTGGCGTATTGCTGACGAGACAAAAACATATGCAGAGGATGGGCAATTTGTTCCAATAAATACGCTGATCAATGTGACGGAATACGTTTCTGCGGATGGTGTTTTAAATTGGAAGGCCCCTGAAGGAAAATGGAAGATCATCCGAATGGGACATACATCAACCGGTACTGAAAATTATATCGGTGGTGGTGCCCGAGGTTTAGAATGCGATAAGTTTAATGAAGATGCAGTCAAACTACAGTTTAATAAGTGGTTTGGAGAAATTTATAATCAGGTTGGTGAGGATGCTCCTGGTACACTTACCCGAATGCTTTGCGATAGTTGGGAATGCGGCAGTCAGAACTGGACTGCAAAGTTCCCGCAGGAATTTGAAAAGCGCAGAGGTTACAGTTTAATGGCTTATTTACCGGTTATGGCTGGTATTCCTTTGGAAAATGCAAATCTTTCGGAAAGCGTGTTACGCGATGTTCGCGAAACGGTAGCCGAATTATTTGCTGATAAATTTTCGGGTACAATGGCCGCTGAAGCGCATAAACTGGGGGTGAAGTTTGTCGAGGAGAGTAACGCCCCAACGGGTGTTGTCGATGGCATGTTGCATCAGAAATATGTTGATTATCCGATGGGGGAATTTTGGTTCCAGAGCCCATCGCACGATAAGCCCAGTGATGTGCTGGATGCTGTATCAGCGGCACATATCTATGGCAAACCGGTTGTTCAGTCCGAAAGTTTTACGGAGATCCGTTTGGATTGGAATGAAACGCCGGCGATGCTTAAACCTTATGCCGACAGAAACCTGGCATTGGGGATCAACAAAATTGTCAATCATGTTTTTGTACACAGCCCGTGGCTGGATCGGAAGCCGGGCATGACATTGGATAAAGTCGGAACCTTCCTGCAACGAGAGCAAACCTGGTGGAATATGAGCCATGGATTCTGGACTTACCTGGAAAATAGTCAGCGTTTGTTGCAAAAAGGAATGCCCGTTGTGGATCTAGCTGTTTTTACCGGAGAGGAGATTCCCAGACGTGCCATACTGCCGGATCGGCTGGTCAATACCTTGCCTGGCCTATTCGGGAAGGAGCGTGTTGCGTCGGAAAAAGAACGTTTAAAAAACGAAGGCTTCCCGAAATACGAAATGCCCCGGACTGTCAGTACACAGGCAAATATGGCCAGACCGGAGAATTGGATCGATCCGTTGCGGGGGTATGCATACGATTCGTTCAATAAAGATGCTTTACTGAATCTGGCTACTGTTGAAAACGGGAAAGTTGTGTTTGCTTCAGGAATGAAGTATTCAATTCTTGTCATTCCGGGGAATCGTAAGATGGCTCCTCAGGGAGGGGAACGCATGAGCATCGAAGTTGCCGGGAAGTTACTCGAGTTATTAAATGACGGCGCGACTATTTTAATGCAACAAAAGCCAACAAAAACAATCAGCCTGAATGAAGATAGTGATCGCTTGAAAGCCATTCTCGATGAAATGTTTTCCGGTACAGAGAAAAGCATGGAACTAAATGGTGAAAAGCTGAAGTATATTCAAAAAGGGAAGGGACGATTAATATTTGGTTCCTTTGAAAATTCTTCTCTCGAGCCTATCGGAGTATATCCTGATTTTACATCAGATGCAACGGGTAAATTAGCCTGGAACCATCGGACACTAGACCAGGAAGACATTTATTTTGTTGCCAATCAAAGCGCTGATAGTGTTACTGCAACCATGTCCTTTCGTGCCAATAGCGAAGAGCCACTTCTTTATAATCCAGCAACTGGAACATACGCTGAATGTATTTACCAAACGGACGAAAATGGTCGGGTGATTATAAAATACCCGTTTCAATCATACGCATCGGTCTTTGTACTCTTCGGGGCTAAAGCCAAAGTAACAGGAGAAAACCCTCAATTTTCGGATTTCAAGTCGGTTGAAACGATCAATACTGCTTGGCAAGTAAGCTTCGACCAGTATTTTGGAGGTCCGGAGAAACTTCAAACATTCCAAAATTTGACTGACTGGTCGAAAAATGTCGATGATTCAATTAAATATTACTCGGGTGAAGCGGTGTACAAAACCACCTTCAACTGGGATGGTGATACCAAAGGAATCTGGTTGGACTTGGGGAAAGTTTGTGATGTGGCCGAAGTTAGCTTGAACGGTAGCGAACCTGTTGTGCTTTGGACTGCTCCTTACCGTTTGGAAGCAAAGAGTTTGAAAGAGGGTGAAAATTTGTTGACAATTAAGGTTGCGAATACCTGGAATAACCGATTGATTGGTGATCATCGTTTGCCGGAAGATCAACGTATTACATGGACTACGGCTCCTTATCGATTGGAAGGGCAACCGTTGCTTCCGGCAGGTTTGCTGGGGCCTGTAACAATTACTAAATCAGAATAAAACTAAAAATAGAAATGAAGAATTTGATTCAAAAACATTTATTGATTTTATTACTGTTGCTGACTGCTCCTGCAGTCTGGGCAAAAGTGAAAATGCCAGCCTTGTTTGCCAATAATGCTATTTTGCAGCAGAAAAGCGAAGTTGCTGTTTGGGGATGGGCTGATGCCAAAGCGAAAGTTGAAGTAACGCCTTCCTGGAATAACAAAACCTACACAGCAAAGGCGGATAAAGATGGAAAGTGGAAACTGAAGGTTGAAACACCGGAAGCTGGTGGACCTTACGAAATCAAGATAAGTGACGGCACAGAGCTAGTACTTCAAAATATTTTAATTGGTGAGGTATGGTTGTGTACAGGCCAGTCGAATATGGAAATGCCAATGAAAGGGTTTCCGGGACAGCCAGTGCTTGGCTCCAATATGGATATTCTGAAATCCACCAACGATCAAATTCGTTTGATCACGGTGCCCCGGAGTTCGCAAACAGTGGCTCAGGATAACTTTGATGCGAAATGGAAAGAGGCCGATCCTGCTTCGGTTCGCAATTTCAGTGCAACCGGTTATTATTTTGGTCGC
Source organism: Mangrovibacterium sp. (assembly GCF_059905295.1). Taxonomy (NCBI): domain Bacteria; kingdom Pseudomonadati; phylum Bacteroidota; class Bacteroidia; order Marinilabiliales; family Prolixibacteraceae; genus Mangrovibacterium; species Mangrovibacterium sp. Next base: position 6,589 of record NZ_JBZQJF010000156.1, on the reverse strand, counting down.
ATGTTACAGGAAATGCTGGGCGTTCCGGTTGGTTTGATTGAGGTTAGCTACGGCGGTTCCTGTATTCAAGCGTGGATGAGCCCGAAGACTTCGGTTTCATTCGAAGATAAGCAAGTACCTGCACCTGGAGATAGTATTCCTGTTCCTAACCGTACACCAACGGTGCTGTTTAACGGGATGTTGAATCCTGTAATTGGTTATGGAATCGCAGGCTGTATCTGGTACCAGGGTGAAACCAACTACATCGAGCCTGATCGTTACGAAGAACTATTCCCGACCATGGTGGCCGAGTGGCGTTCGCTATGGGGTATCGGTGATTTCCCGTTCTACTATTGTCAGATTGCTCCTTTCGATTACTCGGTTTTCACACCAACTGAATTTCACGAAAAATACAACTCTGCCTATTTACGCGATGCGCAACGCAAAGCGGAGGCAAAGATCCCAAACAGTGGTATGGCAGTGTTGATGGATGTTGGCCAAAAGACAGGTATTCACCCAATGCACAAACAAGAAGGTGGCGAGCGTCTGGCATTATGGGCTTTAGCGAAAACATACGGACTAAGAGATTTTGCGTATAAAAGTCCGTCATTTAAAGCTTTTGAAGTTAAGGGAAGTCAGATGATTGTTTCATTTAATGATGCTTCCAATGGGCTGACGACTTATGGCAAGGAATTGACTGGTTTTGAAATTGCCGGTGAGAATAAAGTTTTTTACCCTGCCGACGTCTTTCTGAGAAGCAAATCAGTTGTGCTTTCGTCACCAAGGGTTGAAAAGCCTGTAGCGGTGCGCTATGCCTTTAAAGATTTTACGGTGGGTACCCTTTACGGAACGAATGGACTACCGGTATCATCATTTAGAAGTGATGATTGGTAACCAGAATATTTTAAGATTACAGTTTTAGAAGAAAAGAATGTGAGTTGAGCGCGTCATGTTAATGCCGCTCTCTCGCGTTCTTTGAAAGAACAGAAATGAAAAAACACATTCAGATAACGATCGCGATACTTTTGCTGCTGGTTGCAAAGCTTTCAGCACAACCTGCCGGGCTGGATAACTACAACCTGGTTTGGACCAGTCAAAGTGCAAACTCATCAGAGTCGATGCCTTGCGGTGGTGGTGATGTTGGCCTGAATGTGTGGGTTGAAAACGGCGATCTGCTTTTCTATGTCTCGCAAAGCGGCACTTTCGACGAAAATAACTGCATGCTGAAATTGGGACGTGTTCGGGTGAAGCTTTCCCCAAATCCGTTCGATGGTGAAAATTTCAAACAGGAATTACATCTCAAAGAAGGTTTTGTGACTATTGATGGAGAACGCAATGGGGTGAAAGCTACAGCCAAACTGTGGGTTGATGTTTTTCGTCCGGTAATTCATTTGGAATTGGATGCAAACCGGCCACTTTCAACGGAAGCAACTTACGAGAGTTGGAGAACCGAAGCTCGTCCGTTGCGAAAACTGGAAAGCTTCGCCAATTCGTACAAATGGGCAGCTCCTGAAGGCTTGATGACCAAAGCTGATCAGGTTAAGTTTGCGGAAGGCGGTGTGTTGTTTTGTCATCGAAACTCCGGTGAAACGGTGTTCGACGTCACTGTTCACCAACAGCAGCTGGATGCGGTTAAAGATCAACTTTACAACCCGCTCGACAATCTTACCTTCGGTGGTTTGATGCAGGGGACAAATATGGTTCCGGCCGGAGAGACATCCGGGAAATATGTCGATACCGAGTTCAAAGGTTTCAAACTGAAAAGTAAGACGCCTGCGAAGAAACAAGAACTAAACATCTACTTACATACAGCTCAAACTGCAAGTCGGGATGTTTGGAAGGATGAACTTTCGACTCTGCGTTCGCAAAGCCTGAAACAGGGAAACAAAGCCTATCAGCAAACACAAAAATGGTGGGTTGATTTCTGGAATCGAAGTTTCGTCTTCATTCAACCCAATAACAAAAACGAACAGTCGGAAAGCTGGCAGGTAGGACGGAATTACCAGTTGTTTCGTTACATGTTGGCCTGCAATGCTTACGGCAAATACCCGACAAAATTTAACGGAGGCCTGTTTACGGTTGATCCTGTTTTTACGGATTCAACGCGGGCATTTACACCTGATTTCAGGAATTGGGGAGGCGGAACATTTACCGCTCAAAACCAGCGATTGGTGTATTTCCCCATGCTGAAAAATGGCGACTTCGATATGCTGCCATCTCAATTCGATTTCTATTTAAAAACCTTGAAGAATGCGACGCTTCGATCTAAAACGTATTGGGGACACGACGGAGCCTGCTTTACCGAGCAGTTGGAAAACTTTGGCTTGCCCAATCCGAGCGAATACGGTTGGAAGCGGCCGGGAGACTATGATCCGGGAAGACAATATAATGCATGGCTGGAATATCAATGGGATACTGTTCTGGAGTTTTGCCACATGATCCTGCAGGATCAGCAGTACTCGGGAGCTGATATCTCAAAATATCTGCCTCTGATTGAGAGTTCGCTCAAGTTTTTTGATGAACATTACCGATACCTGGCACGGGAGCGCGGTGCAAAGGAATTGAATGGTGACGGGCAACTGGTATTGTACCCGGGTTCGGCTTGCGAGACGTATAAAATGGCTTACAACAGTACGTCGACAATTGCTGCTTTAAAAACCGTTACTGAAGAATTGCTGAATTTACCTGAGGAATATTCCACTCAAATAGATCACGATTTTATTGTTCAAATGTTGGATCGTATTCCACCAATCAGTTTTCGGGAGATTGACGGTCACAAAACGATTGCCCCTGCAAAACTATGGGAGCGCGTAAATAACACCGAAGAGCCACAATTGTATCCGGTTTATCCGTGGGGCATGTTCGGGGTTGGATTGCCCGATCTTGATATTGCACTGAATACCTGGAAATATGATCCGGATGGCTTGAAATTTCGTAGCCATAAAGGCTGGAAGCAGGATGCTATTTTCGCCGCTCGTTTAGGTCTGACTGAAGAGGCTGATTCTTTGGTCACCTTGAAGTTGAAGGACTCCGGTCGACGCTTTCCCGCTTTCTGGGGGCCTGGTTTCGACTGGACACCCGACCATAATTGGGGTGGTTCGGGAATGATTGCTTTACAGGAAATGCTGGTGCAAACCGTTGGTGATCAAATTTACTTGTTGCCTGCCTGGCCTAAAGAAAAAGACGTGCAGTTTAAGCTGCATTTGCCAAAACAGACCACTATTGAATTGAATTACGAGAACGGACGCGTTCAACAGTTGACGGTAATACCGGAATCGAGGAAAGCGGATATTCAAAATATGGATGAATTAAACCCTAATAAATAATGCCCTTTCAAAAGAACCATTAAACCATCGAAAGAATAATTGACCTGATATGATAAACTTCTTGAAAAATCGATTGACGCTTGCCAGCTCCCTAATTTGTCTGGCACTTACTTTCCTGTTTTTGGAAGGAAATGCAATGGTTGGCAGGCAGGCTAAATTAGAGGCCGTCAACCTAAGAACAGAATACAAACATAATCCAATTGGATTGGGGATGTCAAATCCTCGGTTGAGCTGGGAGATGCAGGATACAGAGCGCGGAAGTATGCAGCAAGCTTACCAAATTCGTTGTGCTGCAACTGCAGCAGACTTGAAGAATAAAGCCAATTCATTGTGGAATACAGGTTGGGTTGAAAGCCAACAGTCTAACCAATTGGCCTATGCCGGTCAAAAATTGGAATCCGGCGAACGGGTTTTTTGGCAGGTCCGAATTCGTAACAATCACGGAAAAGAATCTTCCTGGAGCGAACCGGTATTCTTCGAGCTGGGCTTATTGGATCATGCCGACTGGAAAGCTCAGTGGATAGAGCCTAAACTGGATGAAGATGTGTCAAAATCAACGCCATCTCCCTATTTGAGAAGAACGTTTCAGGCAGCGAAGCCAATCCGCAAAGCAACTGCTTATGTGACTTGCCATGGTTTGTATGAATTAAGTATGAATGGCTCGAAAGTGAGTGCTGATTTGTTTACTCCCGGATGGACCAGTTATCAAAAGCGTTTGCAATACCAGGCCTATGATGTTACCGATATGCTACAAAGCGGTAAAAATGCAATTGGCGTTGTTTTAGGCGATGGGTGGTATCGGGGTTTTCTTGTTTGGCAGGGAAACAAAAATACGTATGGCAATAAGCTGGCTTTGCTCTTTCAACTTAAAATTGAATATGCCGACGGCTCTTCAGAGTTGATTTGTAGTGATGATAGCTGGAAAGCCAGCACTGGTCCGATCCTGAAATCGGATATCTACAATGGCGAGACTTACGACGCGCGCCTGGAACAAGCGGGTTGGAATACGGTCCAATTTGATGACAGTAAATGGAATGGGATAGAAACAAAAGATTATGGCTACGACAACCTGGTGGCTTCGGATGGCGTTCCCGTTCAGGTGACCAAACGCATTAAGCCGGTAGAGAAGATTATCACACCCAAGGGTGAACTGGTATTCGATTTCGGGCAAAACCTGGTGGGCTGGGTACACTTTAAGCTCAAGGGAAATAAAGGGGATAAGATTATCTTGAATCACGCTGAAGTGTTGGATCAGGAAGGAAATTTTTACACCGCTAACCTGCGGGCTGCGAAAGCCCAAGATGAATACATCTTTAAAGGGGATGGAATAGAAAGCTATGCACCGCGTTTCACATTTCATGGTTTTCGCTATGTGAAGATCAGCGATTATCCGGGCGATGTAACGGTAGATGATCTGGAAGCTTGCGTGGTGCATTCTGCCATGACCGAGACCGGAGATTTTGTTTGCTCAGATAGCTTGGTGAATCGTCTGCAGAAGAATATTCAATGGGGACTACGCGGTAATTTTCTGGATGTACCCACGGATTGTCCGCAACGTGATGAACGTTTGGGGTGGACCGGCGATGCACAGGTTTTTGCACCAACAGCTTGTTTCAATGTCGATGCTGCTCCGTTTTATACAAAGTGGATGCAGGATTTTCCGGTCGATCAAAAAGAGAATGGCAGTGTTCCTTGGGTCGTGCCCAATGTGGTGAAAGACGGTGGCGGTACCGGTTGGTCGGATGGCTTTGGATCGACTGCCTGGGCTGATGCCTCGGTGATTATTCCGTGGACCGTTTACCGGGCATATGGCGATACCAGAATACTGGAACGTCAGTACGCCTCGATGAAGGGCTGGGAAGAATACATGATTCGTGAGTCGGGCGACAACTATGTGTTCAGTGCCGGATTCCATTTTGGCGACTGGCTGGCTTTTGCCGAGTATTATTCATACTACTACAATGCTCCCGACTATGGTTATGCGGGTGCAAATACCGATAAAGAGCTAATTGCGACAGCTTACTTCTATCACACAACCGGATTGATGCAAAAGACTGCTGAAATCCTGGGGAAAAAAGAGGATGCTGCTCGTTATGCAGCTATTCTGCCTAAGATAAAAGAAGCTTTTAACCGGGAGTTTGTTACCGAAACGGGTCGCTTGACTTCGGGCACGCAGACTGCTTATGTTTTGGCTTTGTGCTTCAAACTGCTTCCGGAAAACTTAGTTCCGGTTGTGGCCAAACGACTGGCCGACGATGTGAATCATTTTGGTCATCTGACAACCGGCTTTGTTGGAACACCATTGTTGTGCCAGGCTTTGAGCGATTACGGTTATCCGGATGTTGCCTACAAGTTGCTTTTCAATAAACGTTATCCGTCGTGGTTGTACCCGGTTACCAAAGGGGCTACTACCATTTGGGAGCGCTGGGATTGCATCAAGCCCGACGGATCATTTCAGGATGTTGGTATGAACTCTTTCAACCACTATGCTTACGGGGCGGTGGGCAACTGGCTGTATCAAACGGTGGCTGGTTTGCAGGAAGATCCTACTGTGGCCGGTTATAAAAAGATCGTCGTTAAGCCAACGCCAACGGAACAGTTACAATTTGCAAAAGCAAATTATCATTCCATCTATGGTGAAGTAATTTCGGGATGGGAGCGAAAAGCCAATTCCTTTGTTCAAACGGTGGAGGTACCGGCCAATACTTCAGCTAAAATCTACTTGTTGGCTAAGGATGAAGCTTCGGTTTCGGAAAACGGAAAGCCAATTACAAACCGAAAAGATATTGCAATTGCCGGACGTGAAGGGGATTACCTGATTGTTGAAGTTGGTTCCGGCACGTATTCATTTCAAATTAAAAACTCAAACTAAGTCATGTTGAAATATTCAATCACTTCAATTTTACTGGTACTGGCTGTTTCATTTGTGCAGGCACAGGATAAAAGCCTGGTAAATACCTCGAAGAGCAAGTTCGCGAAACTGGAATCGGTGAATTTTACCGATGTGCACTGGACTCCCGGTTTCTGGGCCGATCGGTACCGGGTTTGTGAAGACAGCATGATGCCGCATATGCTGGCCATGTATCTGAACGATTCGATTAGTCATGGTTTTGCCAACTTCGAGATTGCTGCAGGACTGAAAAAAGGGGAGCATGTCGGACCTCCGTTTCACGATGGCGACTTTTATAAAATGTTGGAAGCAGCCATTGTGATCGCAGCTGAAAACAATGACAAGGCTCTGAACCAAAAGATCGATTCTATCATTACGGTGATTGGTATGACGC